>JAEELH010000115.1 GCA_016288825.1 Lachnospiraceae bacterium
TACCGATGTTCCTGGTTCTCTCCAGGGGGTATTCTCTCTGTCCCATTTTTTCCTCCAGATCTGATTAGAAACGATAATGAGCAAATGCCTTATTCGCTTCTGCCATCCTATGCATCTCTTCCTTACGCTTAACAGCTGCGCCTGTGTTGTTAGCAGCATCCATGATCTCAGCTGCAAGACGCTCCCTCATTGTCTTCTCACTGCGCTTACGTGAGAAAAGGGTCAGCCAGCGAAGTCCGAGTGCCTGACGACGATCAGGACGAACCTCAATGGGAACCTGGTATGTAGCACCACCGATACGGCGAGCCTTTACCTCAAGAAGAGGCATTACGTTGTTCATAGCCTCCTCAAATACCTCGAGTGCAGGTTTCCCTGTCTTCTCTTCTACTGTCTCGAATGCTCCGTAAACGATCTTCTGGGCAATGCCCTTCTTGCCGTCCAGCATGATGTTGTTAACAAGCTTGGTAACAACCTTGCTGTCGTAGATCGGATCCGCAAGCACATCGCGCTTGATTGTATGTCCTTTACGTGGCACGTTACTTCCCTCCTTATTCATAGAATAGATCAACGGTACTCACATAGTGTTCGTGCTAATTGTTATGCAAAAAGTGAAACATAACCAACACTAACCTGATGCTATACCGCTACGGTTTTGTTCCAAGTCCGAAATAATACTTATTACTTCTTAGGACGCTTAGCGCCGTACTTAGAACGAGCCTGCTTTCTGTCTGCAACTCCGGCGGTATCAAGTGTACCACGAATAACATGATAACGTGTACCGGGAAGGTCCTTTACACGGCCTCCGCGAATAAGTACAACGCTATGCTCCTGCAGATTGTGTCCCTCACCGGGAATGTAGCTTGTAACTTCGATTCCGTTGGAAAGACGTACTCTGGCGATCTTACGAAGAGCAGAGTTAGGCTTCTTAGGGGTAGCGGTCTTAACAGCTGTGCACACGCCACGCTTCTGGGGAGAAGATGTGTCCGTAGGACGCTTCTTAAGAGAATTGAATCCTCTCTGAAGAGCGGGAGCAGTTGACTTCTTAACTGATGTCTGTCTACCCTTTCTTACTAACTGGTTGAATGTCGGCATCTGTTTCACCTCCTTTTTCTGATCTATATGCAAGCATGCGGCACTTTTTATAGAAGAAAACATAAAAAGTGGAGCGTGCCCACACACGCCCCACTATTATACTCGCATGTTTTGCGAAAGTCAAGGAAATATTATGCTTCTTCTGCAACTGTATCCTCAACTACTTCATCCCCTATCCCGGGAAGATCAATATCGAACTCTTCTTTGAGCTGCTCAAATACTTCTGTATTGTAATCGGTATTGAGCTTGATATTGCTGTAACGCTTCATTCCTGTACCTGCAGGGATGAGCTTACCGATGATGACATTTTCCTTGAGACCGAAGAGAGGATCTATCTTGCCCTTGATAGCGGCATCTGTAAGAACCTTGGTGGTCTCCTGGAATGATGCAGCTGACAGGAAGGAGTTGGTAGCCAGAGATGCCTTGGTGATTCCAAGAAGAACACGCTTGCCCTCTGCAACTGTACCGCCCTCAGCCTCGATACGCTCATTGGCATCCTCAAACTCAAGGAAGTCAACCTGCGATCCGGGAAGGAATGCTGTATCTCCCGCATCCTCGATGCGTACCTTTTTCATCATCTGACGAACGATGATCTCAATGTGCTTGTCGTTGATATCAACACCCTGGAGTCTGTACACTCTCTGTACCTCGCGGAGTATATAATCCTGAACGCTGCCGATACCCTTGATCTTGAGGATATCATGCGGATTGATGGATCCCTCTGTGAGGGCATCTCCTGCGGAAAGGATTGCTCCGTCATGGATCTTGATGTGTGATCCGTAAGGGATAAGGTAGGTCTTAACCTCTCCTGTCTCCCTGTCGGTAACAACGATCTCACGTTTTTTCTTGGTATCACGGATCTCGGCAACACCGGGGATCTCTGTGATGATAGCAAGTCCCTTGGGCTTACGTGCCTCGAAAAGCTCCTCGACACGGGGAAGACCCTGTGTGATATCGCTTCCTGCGACACCACCTGAGTGGAATGTACGCATGGTAAGCTGTGTACCGGGCTCTCCGATGGACTGTGCTGCGATGATACCGATAGCCTCACCAACCTGTACTGCCTGACCTGTTGCCATGTTGGCTCCGTAGCACTTAGCGCAAACGCCGTTAGTGCAGCGGCAGGAAAGGATGGTACGGATCTTGAGTGAAGTAATGGGCTCACCCTTGGAATCAACACCCTTGGAGATGATAGCATCTGCACGGGAAGGTGTGATCATGTGGTTTGCCTTGACGATCATATTGCCGTCTTTATCAAATACGCTCTCACAGGTAAATCTTCCTGTGATACGATCGCGAAGTCCCTCAATAACCTCGTCGCCGTCTGTGAAGGCTGCTACTACCATGCCGGGGATCTCACGGCCTGTACCCTCTACACAGTCCTTCTCGCGAACGATGAGTTCCTGTGAAACGTCTACCAGACGTCTTGTAAGGTATCCTGAATCCGCTGTACGAAGAGCGGTATCGGACATTCCCTTGCGGGCTCCGTGAGCTGACATGAAGTACTCCAGAACGTCAAGACCTTCACGGAAGTTAGACTTGATAGGCATCTCGATGGTACGTCCGGTTGTATCTGCCATCAGTCCACGCATGCCGGCAAGCTGCTTGATCTGCTTATCGGAACCACGGGCTCCGGAATCAGCCATCATGAAGATGTTGTTGTACTGCTCAAGTCCATTAAGAAGGTCTTGGGTGAGCTCGTCATCCATTTCCTTCCAGGTATCAACAACTTCCTTATATCTCTCGTCCTCAGTAATGAGTCCCTTCTTGTACTGACGCTTGATCTTTTCAACCTGCTCCTCTGCCCTCTCGATAAGTTCAGGCTTCTGCTCAGGTACGGTCATGTCTGAAATGGAAACTGTCATAGCTGCAAGTGTGGAATACTTGTATCCCATTGACTTGATATCATCAAGTACCTCTGCAGTACGGGTAGCTCCGTGTGTATTGATGACCTTCTCAAGGATCTCCTTGAGGTTCTTTTTCTTAACAAGCTTATCGACCTCGAGCTTGAGCTCGTTACCGGGTATTGTTCTGTCAACAAATCCCAGATCCTGAGGAATGATCTCATTGAACATGAAACGTCCGAGAGTGGACTCAACTATGTCTGTGATCGTTCTTCCATCGGGAAGGGTCTTTGTTACTTTTACTTTGATCTTTGCATGATAGGAGATAACATCATTTTCCTTTGCAAGGATCGCCTCGTTCATGCTCTTGAAGTACTTGCCTTCGCCCTTAGCACCGTCGCGCTGCTGGGTCATGTAGTAAATTCCAAGTACCATATCCTGTGAAGGAACGGCAACCACACCACCGTCTGAAGGCTTCAGCAGGTTGTTGGGTGAAAGAAGCATGAAACGGCACTCCGCCTGGGCCTCTGCTGTAAGAGGAAGGTGAGCAGCCATCTGGTCTCCATCGAAGTCGGCATTGAACGCCGTACATACAAGGGGATGAAGCTTGATAGCTTTACCCTCTACAAGGATGGGCTCAAATGCCTGGATACCAAGCCTATGAAGTGTAGGAGCTCGGTTCAGCATAACAGGATGCTCCTTGATAACATCCTCAAGGACGTCCCAAACCTCTGTCTGAAGCTTCTCTACCATCTTCTTGGCATTTTTGATATTGTGAGCTGTACCGTTGGCAACAAGCTCCTTCATAACGAAGGGCTTGAACAGCTCGATGGCCATCTCCTTGGGGAGACCGCACTGATAGATCTTAAGCTCAGGACCAACGACGATAACCGAACGTCCTGAATAGTCAACACGCTTTCCGAGAAGGTTCTGACGGAAACGTCCTGACTTACCCTTGAGCATGTCGGAAAGTGACTTAAGCGCACGGTTTCCGGGGCCTGTAACTGCACGACCTCTACGACCGTTGTCGATAAGTGCATCTACCGCTTCCTGAAGCATACGCTTCTCGTTGCGGACAATGATCTCCGGTGCGCCAAGCTCAAGAAGCCTGCGCAGACGGTTATTTCTATTGATAATACGACGATACAGATCGTTAAGATCTGATGTTGCAAAACGTCCGCCGTCCAGCTGTACCATGGGACGAAGATCCGGAGGGATGACCGGGATAACGTTCATGATCATCCACTCAGGCTTGTTGCCTGACTCACGGAAGGCCTCAACAACCTCAAGGCGCTTCATGATACGTGCTCTCTTCTGACCGGATGCATTCTCCAGCTCTGCTGAAAGCTCTGCTGAATCCTTTTCCAGATCAATCTCCATAAGGAGCTCCTGGATAGCCTCTGCGCCCATTCCTACACGGAAAGCATTGGAACCGTACTGCTCAACAGCATCCTGATACTCTGCCTCGGAAAGAACCTGCTTTTTAACCAGGGATGTATCTCCGCCTTCAAGTACGATATAGGACGCAAAATAAAGAACTCTCTCAAGTGTTCTGGGTGATAAGTCCAAAATCAGACCCATACGTGAAGGGATTCCCTTGAAGTACCAGATATGGGAAACAGGTGCTGCAAGTTCGATATGTCCCATTCTCTCACGACGAACGGAAGCCTTGGTAACCTCAACTCCGCATCGGTCGCAGACAACACCCTTATAGCGGATCTTTTTGTACTTTCCGCAGTGGCACTCCCAGTCCTTGGTAGGTCCGAAAATCTTTTCGCAGAACAGACCGTCTTTTTCGGGCTTAAGTGTTCTGTAGTTTATAGTCTCGGGCTTTTTAACCTCGCCGCGGGACCACTCTCTGATCTTTTCGGGAGAAGCCAGCCCGATGCGTATCGCATCAAACTCTATGGGCTGATTGGTTGCTTCTTTGATCTCAGGCATTTTGCCTCCTCCTTTTTACATCTCGTCCATGGCCAGTGCTGCAGCAAGATCGCTTGCATCCGGCTCAACATCATCCTCATCATAGTCATCGCTGAACTCGTCGTCTACATTGACAAGTTCCTCGCTGCTCTCATCGAACTCCTGTCTTGTAAAGCCTCTCGACTCAAATGACTCGCTGTTCTCGAAAGCAAAGTTGCGGTCACCGGCTATGATGGCATTGAGATCTGTATTGCCATACTCGCTGGTCTCCATGAGCTGAACCTCACCGCCCTCTTCGTCAAGAACCTTGACATCGAGACCAAGTGACTGAAGCTCCTTGAGAAGTACCTTGAATGACTCGGGAATACCGGGCTCAGGGATGTTTTCTCCCTTGATGATAGCCTCGTAAGTCTTAACACGACCAACAACGTCGTCGGACTTCATGGTCAGGATCTCCTGAAGGGTGTATGCAGCGCCGTAAGCCTCCAGCGCCCAAACCTCCATCTCTCCGAAACGCTGTCCTCCGAACTGTGCCTTACCACCCAGAGGCTGCTGGGTTACAAGTGAGTAAGGACCGGTTGAACGCGCGTGGATCTTGTCGTCTACCAGATGGTGGAGCTTGAGGTAATGCATGTGTCCGATAGTAACTCTGTCGGCGAACTCCTCTCCGGTACGTCCGTCGCGAAGCTGAACTTTACCGTCGCGGTTGATGGGAACGCCCTTCCAAAGCTCTCTGTAATCTCTGTTATCTGAAAGGTACTTGAGTACCTCGTCATTGACTGAATCCTTGTACTTAGCCTCGAACTCGTCCCATTCCATGTTGACGTAGTCGTTGGCAAGCTCCAGGGTCTCCTGGATATCAATCTCGTTAGCGCCGTCGAAAACGGGAGTCTCGATATTGAAGCCCAGTGCCTTGGCTGCAAGAGAAAGGTGGATCTCAAGCACCTGTCCGATATTCATTCGGGAAGGCACGCCCAAGGGGTTAAGTACGATATCAAGCGGACGACCATTAGGAAGGAAAGGCATATCCTCTACAGGAAGAACTCGTGAAACGACACCCTTGTTTCCGTGACGGCCCGCCATCTTATCTCCAACGGAGATCTTACGCTTCTGGGCTATGTAAATACGTACTGATTTATTAACACCGGGAGAAAGCTCATCGCCGTTCTCTCTGGTAAATACCTTGGTATCAACTACGATTCCGTACTCACCGTGAGGTACCTTGAGGGAAGTATCACGAACCTCTCTGGCCTTCTCACCAAAGATGGCACGAAGGAGTCTCTCCTCTGCGGTAAGCTCTGTCTCTCCCTTGGGAGTTACCTTACCTACCAGGATATCTCCGGCACGAACCTCAGCACCGATACGGATGATACCATGCTCATCAAGATCCTTGAGAGCCTCGTCACCTACACCGGGAACGTCTCTTGTGATCTCCTCGGGTCCGAGCTTTGTATCGCGGGCCTCTGTCTCGTACTCCTCAATATGAACGGATGTATAAACATCATCCTGAACAAGTCTCTCTGAAAGAAGGACCGCATCCTCGTAGTTATATCCCTCCCAGGTCATGAATCCGATCAGAGGATTCTTACCGAGAGCCAACTCTCCATTGGAAGTTGAAGGACCGTCAGCGATAACCTCGCCGGCCTCAACGTGATCGCCCTTGAATACGATGGGGCGCTGGTTGTAGCAGTTGGACTGGTTGCTTCGCTCGAACTTGGTAAGAACGTACTCGTCTCTTCCGCCATCCTCTGTACGGATAACAATGCGGTTGGACTCTGCACGCTCAACCGTTCCGGCATTACGGGCAACAACGCAGACACCTGAGTCTACAGCTGCCTTAGCCTCCATGGATGTACCTACAACAGGTGCATCGGTTGTAAGAAGAGGCACTGCCTGACGCTGCATGTTGGAACCCATGAGTGCTCGGTTAGCATCGTCGTTCTGAAGGAAAGGAATAAGCGCTGTAGCCACAGAGAATACCATCTTGGGAGATACATCCATGTAATCGAACATGGTCTTGTCGTACTCCTGTGTCTCCTCACGATAACGACCGGAAACGGAATTCCTTACGAAATGTCCCTCTTCGTCAAGTTTCTCGTTAGCCTGAGCTACATGGTAGTTGTCCTCCTCATCGGCTGTCATGTATACAACCTCTGAAGTAACAACGGGGTTCTTGGGGTCAGTCTTGTCGATGCGGCGATAAGGCGCCTCGATAAATCCGTATTCATTGATACGGGCATAACTTGCAAGTGAGTTGATAAGTCCGATGTTAGGACCCTCGGGTGTCTCAATAGGGCACATGCGGCCGTAGTGAGAATAGTGAACGTCTCGTACCTCGAATCCTGCACGGTCTCTTGAAAGACCTCCGGGTCCAAGGGCGGAGAGACGGCGCTTATGTGTAAGCTCTCCAAGAGGGTTATTCTGATCCATGAACTGTGACAGCTGGGATGAACCGAA
>JAEELH010000116.1 GCA_016288825.1 Lachnospiraceae bacterium
ACGGCCTAACTCCTGCAACAACTGACGTGAAACACGGATCAGCTTGTTGATGGTTTCAACCATATGAACAGGAATACGGATGGTACGAGCCTGATCCGCAATAGCACGGGTGATAGCCTGACGAATCCACCATGTTGCGTAAGTTGAAAACTTGTAACCCTTGCGGTAATCAAACTTCTCAACAGCTTTGATAAGGCCCAGATTGCCTTCCTGGATCAGATCAAGGAAAAGCATGCCTCTGCCCACATAACGCTTGGCAATGGAAACAACCAGTCTAAGGTTAGCCTCTGCCAGTTTTTTCTTGGCATCGGAATCACCCTTTTCCATACGTTTTGCAAGTTCGATCTCCTCATCAGCGGTAAGAAGTGGAACCTTACCGATCTCCTTAAGGTACATACGCACCGGATCCTCGATGGAAACACCATCGGGAACGGACAGATCGATAGACTCAAGATCGATCTCCTCCTCGTCTCCGGGTACGAAATCGTCATCCGTATCGTCGTCAAGACTGTCTGCCCTAAGAACATCAATGCTGTTTTTCTCAAGGAAGATCAAGATCTTTTCAAACTGCTGATCATTGAGGTTCATATCAGCAAAGTAATCACTTATCTCCTTGTACTCCAGGACATTCTTGCGCTTTTTGGCCATCTCCAAAAGCTCGCTGAGTTTCTTTTCAAAAACCGCAGCCTTCTGAGCCATGGAATCATCCTGCACCTTGGATGTAGCCTTCTCCGCTACTTTCTTTGCGGAAGTGCTCTCCTTAACGGTGGCCTTCTTTGCTGCCGGCTTCTTTTCTTCTACTTCCTTAGCAGAAGTTTTTTTTGCCGGTGCTGCCTTTTTAGGAGCAGCCTTCGCAGCAGTCTTTTTTGTTTCTTTCTTTTCTGCCATTTCCTATCTCCTTTATATACTAAGTGATTCTATCTTTTTTTGAAGGGTCCTGCCTTCCATCTGAAGTTTGAAGATCTCCGGATCCGTAGGTTCCAGTTCTCCTATCCTTTTTTGAATGGCATTCTTTTTGACCCGAATAAGCGCTTCTTTGACCGCCTTGGTCCGCTTTGCCTCATCCTCCATGCCTCCAACTTCTTCGTTGAAAAGCCTGGCAATAAGGTTTTTATCTTCGTCCTCCGGATACTGATCTATCAGTGACGCCGGATCGATCTTTTCTCCGTTGTCCAAAGCCGTCATAACACTCTGTGCTATGCTTTGCATGACCCCGTCGTCGAAATCCGACGTATCCAGATAATCCCGAATGCTTCCGTATAGTCCCGGAAGGTCGCAAACCCACTGAAGTAGAAGCATCTGAGCTCTGATAAGTCCATCATCTCTGGGACGGATCTTTTTATTTTGAACTGCCTCATCCTGTGGCGGCGCTCCCGACTTGCGAGTAAAGCCCTCTGCCGCTCTTCTGGCAACCTGTCGCTGCATAGCTGCTACCGGAATGTCAAATCTCTTGCAGGCAGCCTGAAGATAATTCTCTCTCTCCAGTTCTTCGCTAAATTCCAGAAGCCTCTCTGCTACGTGATTCTGAAATGCTGTCCACGACTCAGGGTCGCTTCTTTCGTGGGTCTTTTCAACTACCGAAAGCGAAAAGAGGAAAGAATTCTCAGCATCTGCAAGTCTCTTTTCATACTCATCCGCACCAAGGGCCTTGATAAACTCATCCGGGTCCTTATACGGGTCCATATGTACTATCCTTGCCATAACACCTGCATCCTTGAGGATGGGTATGGCCCGGAGGGCAGCCTTGACTCCCGCTCCGTCACTGTCATAGGACAAGAAAACCTCATGGGTAAACCGGGATATCAGTCTCGCGTGTCCCTCTGTAAGGGAGGTCCCAAGACTTGCAACAGCATTATCAAATCCTGCCTGATGGAGGGCTATAACATCCATGTATCCCTCGCAGAGGATAAATCCCTCTCGTCTGGACCTCCTGGCAAGATGAAGTCCGTATAGTGTCCTGCTCTTGTCAAAGACCGGTGTTTCTCTGGAGTTCAGATACTTGGGATCTCCATCTCCCATGACACGTCCTCCAAAGGCAATAACCCTCGAAGATCCGTCCATAATGGGAAACATGGCTCTGTTCCAGAACTTGTCTCTTCCGCCCCGCTTCTCATCCATATTGATGAGTCCGGTGTCGGACAGGATATCATCATCATATCCCTTATCCTTAAGGAAATTGTACAGGCCGTTGCCGGAGGCGTCGCTGTATCCCAGCCCGAACTTCTGCATGGTCTCCTGGCTGAGTTTGCGGCCGGTAAAGTAATCCATGGCCCTTTTCCCCCGCTCACTGCGAAGAAGGGAATAGTAATAGGTAGCCGCATCCTTGTTGGCAGCCATGATCCTCTCCCTGCGACTGGCAACCCTTTTTTCCTCAGCGGTCGGCTCCCGCTCCGGAAGCTTGACTCCGCACTCATCCGCCAATTGCTTAAGAGCCTCCGTAAATGTCAGGTTATCATACTTCATAAGGAAGCTGATGGCATTGCCGCCCTCCCCACATCCAAAGCAGTAAAAGATCTGTTTGGAAGGAGACACAGAAAAGGAGCCCGTCTTCTCGTTATGAAAGGGGCAAAGTCCGAAATAGGACGCACCCTTTTTTTTAAGATCCACATACCGTCCCACAACATCAACAATGTTGGTACGGCTTCGGACTTCTTCAATGATCTCTTCGGAATAAAACTGCATCAGTATCCATCAACCTCCCAGGCTTCCGGAACAAAGTACTCTGAAAACTTGGTACACAGATAACTGTCCGTCATGCCTGCTATATAATCGCAAATGATCCTGTCATCATCCTCTCCTGCTCCCCGCACATTGTTGACATAGGACTGGGGGATGGCATCAAAATGCGAACTGTAATACTCATAGATCATCCTGATCATGCGCTTGGCCTTGACCTCTTCACCCTTAGCCTCCGGATTGCGATAGACATGGGTGAAAAGAAATTGCCTAAGCTCTGTCATGGCTTCATAGACCTCCGCCGACATATGGATATCAGGAGAATCCATACTCGTCGTTATAACGTCATGGATCATTCGGTCAAGCCTGTCCTTGACGGAAAAGCCCAGAGTCTTGCGAAGCTCGGTGGGGATATCCTCCTCCACCATTATCCTTGCCCTTATGGCATCATCTATATCTGAATTAACATAGGCTATCTTGTCGGAAAGCCTGACTATCTGCCCCTCCGGAGTAGAAGGCTTACCCTCCGTCTGGTGATTACGGATCCCGTCGATCACCTCCCAGGTGAGGTTGAGTCCACGACCCTCGTTTTCGATCTTTTCTACTATCCTGACACTCTGCTCGCTATGGGAAAAGCCTCCGCTGCAGCACTCGTCCAGAACATACTCTCCCGCATGTCCAAAGGGCGTATGCCCCAGATCGTGTCCCAGCGCTATGGCCTCCACCAGATCCTCATTCATGCGAAGGGCCTTGGCAATGGTCCTGGCATTCTGCGAAACCTCAAGTGTATGTGACATACGGGTCCTGTAATGATCTCCCAGGGGATACAAAAAGACCTGTGTTTTATTTTTAAGCCTGCGAAAAGCCTTGGAATGAAGGACCCTGTCCCTGTCTCTCTGAAAAAGAGGACGGATATCGCACTGCTCCTCCTCCCTGGCTCTGCCCCGGGAATTGATATTGCGCGTAGCATAAGGACTAAGAGTCTTGTCTTCCATTTCCTCTATCATCTGTCTGATAAGCACCGTTTTCCTCCCTTCAGGCAGCCTTCACTATTATATTTACGCAAAAAAAGCCGATTTCCTTTTTTTCTTTTCTAAAGTAATTCCTCTCTGATGACCTGCAGCAGGTTATCCGTCTGGGTGGGATTATGCCTCACACCCTTTTCGAGGATCATTATGATCTCTGCCATTCGCTCCGGATCCGCGGTTTTACCCTTTTCCAGATATTCAAGAAGATCAAAAAGCTGCAAAAGTTCCACATATAAAAAGGCAAAGAGCATCTGTCTGAGCATGAAGTAATTCTCAAAGGCTCCCGGGTACAACTGCATGATAAGATAGGAAAAATAAGATCTGTATCTGAGTTCGTACTCAGGATGAGTCAAAACCAGTTTTTTCATCTCATCATCAAAATACTTGTCGGCCCCATCCACGGTCATACCGGAAAAAAGCTTCATATATCGCTTTACAAAGTAGTAAAGACGCGGCTCTCTGATCTGAATGTATCCGTAATCGATATGGTTAAGGATCATCCTGTCCAGAGTTTTGATCTTGTAGAATGCATAGGAGGGCACGCCGTCTACCGCATACTTTCCCTGTACTCTTTTATCCCAGGAAAATTCCACCTGCTCCATCCCCTCTCTGTCGTCCTGCATAAGGGGATCATGCTGCCTGTGAACGTAGGCATAAAAAGCTGCGAAAACCTCCGGAAGAGGACGTCTGTCTTCCTCACTCCAAAGGATATCCAGAAGTTTATCCCTTTCCCGGAGGAGGAAATCTCGAAAGGGGATATCATCGTTTTCGATTATCCAAAAGGGTTCAACTTCCCGGGCTTCCTCATCACTTAGTCTGATATAGGACAATCTGCCGGGATTATCTACCAAAAGCCTGGCGGATACCGGGCAGGACAAAAGGATAGTAGTCTCTACTATGTCGCCCATTTTGACACTGTGCCGCGGAAACTGTCTGCAGACACGGGGCATGAGCTCTTCCCTGCCGTTTTGTTGAAACTGACAGAGCCTGTCACTGTTAAAATAGGGACAGGCTCCGAAAATCCTCCGTAATGTGGGAGGATCTGTGTTTTTTAGAAGAAAGCGAAGATGTCTGCCGTAAAGTCCCTTTTCAGACCTATGCCTCTCAGCCGTTTCATCATCCAAAGCTATCTGCCAACCGTAGCAGCAGGTATCCGGACAATCCGAAGCCAGACATTTAAAGGGCTTGACAAGTTCGAGTTCATACACCTCCATCACTCATCATCCTCCACCTGCCTTTTGACCGTTTTGCCGGATATGCGTCTTTCCACCCAGCTAAAGAACATGGTCAGATACCTCATACAAGGCTCCGTAGCAATGGCAAAAAGAATGAATACGATGGTGCACTTAGGTGACAGGAAACTGATGGCAAACAGATTCGACAGGAAGAAGGAACATCCTACAAGTCCGAGAATACAGCCTATGATCACGATCACCCTGTACTTGTTGAGAGGTGCACTGATATTGATAAGGATGATAAATCCTACTATTGCCAGAAGGAAGGTGGCTGCTACGGCTATCTCCCCGGACTCCAGACCAAAAAGATCTCCTACCATGACAAGGGCAGAGATTGCTAAAAAGTCCGTAAGAGCTGCCGGCATGGCTTTTAGGAGCACCTTTGCCATAAAGTGTCCGCTTATCCTCTTTTTATTGGGCTCCATTGCCAAAAAGAAGGCCGGAATACCGATATTGAATCCGCTGATAAGGGATATCTGTGCAGGCTGCAACGGATATGCCATGGCGCTCACTATGGAAAAGATGGCCAACAACAGTGAAAACATATTCTTTGTAAGGAAAAGGGTGGCTGACCTTTCGATATTGCCAATGACCCGTCTTCCCTCAGCCACTATCTGAGGCATACGAGAAAAGTCCGAATCCAGAAGTGCAACCTGAGCCGCCTGTACTGCCGCATCCGATCCCGAAGCCATAGCTATACTGCAGTCAGCATCCTTCATAGCCAGGATATCATTGACACCGTCACCGGTCATTGCTACTGTGTGTCCCGCATCCTGGAGAGCCAGAACGATCTGTCTTTTTTTATCCGGAGTTACTCGTCCGAAGACAGTATAGGTATCAACTGCCTTTGCGATAGCAGCGTCGTCCTTAAGAGTCTGGGCGTCCACATAGGAATCAGTGCCCTCAATGCCTGCACGCTGGGCAACCCGAGATACCGTTACGGGATGATCTCCCGAGATAACCTTGATGGTCACGCCCTGCTTTCCGAAATACTTAAATGTCTCCTCTGCCCCCTCACGGATAGGGTTTTCAAGGAGAAGATAAAGAAGAGGCTCCGAACGAGACGGGTCCAGATCTCCGTCGGGGACAAATCCGTTGTAGGACGCAAAAACCAGGACTCTCTTGCCCTGCTCTGTGTACTCATTCGTCTCAGATGCACGCTCTCCAAGAATGATATCCGGAGCTCCCATAAGATATGTTCCGCTTTCAAATCTGGCACCGGAATACTTATACTTGGATGAAAAAGGCATGGATTCCAGAATTCCACCGGTGTTACCCTGCTTTACCTCCAGATAATCTCTGATAGCCTCCATAGTGATATTGTTGTCAGGAAGAGCTGATACATACCTTTTCAGGATCTCCATGGATCCGGTCGTCCCTTTGTCGATAATATCCGTCAGCTTCATCTCCGGCTCGGTGATGGTTCCCGTCTTATCAACACATAAAACATCAACCCTGGCCAGAGTCTCGATACTCTTCATATCGTGAAGCATTACCTTTTTGGTAGCAAGTCGTGTAGCACTTACAACCAGGGTAACGCTAACCAAAAGGTATAATCCCTCGGGGATCATTCCGATAACAGCCGCAACCATGGAAGAAACGCTGGCCGAAAAACCATTTTCATTCATCATTCCCTGGATGAAAAGCGCTGCTCCGATGGGAATAATGGCAATACCTGCTGCGATGACAAAGCGGTTGATGGACTTGACCATCTCTGACTGTTCCGCTCCCTGCATCTCCTTGGCTTCAAGGGTAAGCTTGGATATGTAAGACTGGGCTCCGACTTTGGTAAGACGGGCCATGGCGCTTCCGGATACAACGAAGCTTCCCGACATCAGTTCACTTCCCACCTGCTTTTCTATCTCGTCAGACTCACCGGTAAGAAGAGACTCATTGACATTAAGGTTTCCACCTACAACGACTGCATCCGCAGGTATCTGGTCGCCACTCTGAAGAAGTATAATATCGGACTCAACAAGGTCAGTGGTATTGATACAATCTTCTACGCCATCTCTTATTACCCTGGTCTTGGGCTGAGAAAGCACAGACAGCTTATCCAATACCTTCTTTGCCCTAAGCTCCTGGATAATACCGATGAACATATTGGCAATGACCACCGGAAGAAAGGTAAGATTGCGGAACTGTCCCGACAGGCATACCAGTACGGCCAGTACCGCAAAGATAAGATTGAAGTATGTAAATACATTTTCCTTGATGATGTCGGATACGCTTTTGGCAGTCTTATCGATCTGGATATTCTGTTTTCCGGCGATCATCTGCTTTTGGACTTCCGTAGAAGAAAGCCCGCTTATAGCAGGCTGAAAATTCTGATCCATCTGTTTCTCCATGTAACTATATGAAACGCTGATCCGATCCGTGTTTCCTTATTTATCCTCTGCTGATCCCTGGACAGCCACTCCCTGTGTGTCATAAAGGCGAAGTACCGCGGGTATCAAAGCCTTCATAAGAAGGGTATATACGGGGATAGTCAAAAGCTGCTGAATAACTCTGACTACGTTGGTAAGCACGTTGACAAAAGCACTTCCATACAAAAATGAAATGATCATACTGTTGAGCACTATTCCGATGAGGAGTGCCCTGAGAGTGTTTGCAACAATGAGTCTGACCCAACTGTCAGGATTCTTTTTAAGTATGAAACCGTACAACATTCCGGACAATACATTGGTCAAAGTGAAAAGCGGCATAAAAGGTCCTGTGGGATGTACAAGGTAACCTCCTATATCTGCAATAGCTCCTACCACTCCTCCGATCCCGGGACCTAAAAGCGCTCCGGCAACACCGATGGGTATCATGGTAAATCTGATCTCCACCGACTCGGTGATAGGTACTTTGAACAGGCCCAGTAAGATGGCCAATGCGGACAATAATGCTGCTGTAGTAAGAACCTTGGTGACTTTTAATCCTGACATACTCTCTCCTTACCTGACTGATGTGCTGATAGACTCTATTGCAACCGCTCCTCCGCGCACTATCTCAACATGTCTGAAATTGGACTTGAGATACGCTATGAGGTCATTGTTTCTTTTTTCCGTAAGCAGACACTCAAGAAGAACACTGTCTGTTCCCATATCTCTTACACGAACTTCAAAAGTCTGAGCTATACGGAATACCTCTGCCTTGCCGGACTCATCTATATCCTTGACTTTGGCATAGAGGATTTCCTTCATAAAAAGCGGAACATCAGTCAGATCCATGACCTTGATAACCTCCACCATGGAGTTGAGCTGTTTTTTTATCTGCTCAAATGTCACATCATCACTGGTGACGCATATGGTCATACGGGAAACATCCTCTCTCTCAGTCGTACCAACAGTAAGACTCTGAAGGTTGTATGACTTTCCCGAAAACAGACCGCTCACCTTGGCCAGAACACCGATCTGATTTTCCACATAAAGGGCTATCCATCTGTTTTTTATCTTCGAACTCATATATCCACCTACTTAAGTATCATCTCGGACATGGCATTACCGCTTTTGACCATGGGCAATACCACCTCATCAGCCGAAATCTCAAATTCAATGATAACCGGACAACCGCGATCCATAGCAGCCTGCATAAGCGCCGGTTCGATCTCCTCCTGTGAAGTAACCCTTATGCCCATGGCACCGTAGCTTTCCGCTATCCTGACAAAATCCGGAACATATGTGGGGCACTGCTCCCCGGGTCCCTTACAATTTTCGGGACAACCTCTCTTTTTACCCAGGCAGGTAAGCTCATAACGCTTTCCGTAGAAGAGCTGCTGCATCTGACGGACCATTCCAAGGCTTTTGTTATTAAATACGCATACCACAAGTGGAACCTGTTCCAAAACAGCCGTAGCCATCTCCTGCATGTTCATCTGGAAACCGCCGTCTCCGGTAAGACACACTACAGGCTTCATGGGCTGTGCGATCTTGGCTCCAATGGCTGCGGGGAAACCGAATCCCATAGTGCCCAAACCACCGCTGGTGATCATCCTGCTCTCACCTGTAAGGGGCAGGAACTGTGTGGCCCACATCTGATGCTGTCCAACATCCGTAACAAAGATTGAATCCTTGTAGATCTCGGCGATCTTTTCCATGATCTCCTGAGGGTTCAATCCCTTTCCTGTCCTCATTACAAGGGGATGTCCCTCCTCCCAGATCCTTATCCTTTCAAGCCAGGACTTGGTCTTGACGGGCTCGGCCCACTCAAGCAGTTTCTCAAGTGCAAGATGAGCATCGGAAACAACCGGGATATCAACTACAACATTTCTGGAAATAGACGCTGTATCTGCGTCTACATGGATTATCTTGGCCTTGGGCGCAAACTCATTAAGATCTCCTGTGATCCTGTCATTAAACCTGGTACCTATGGAGAAAAGAACATCGCACTCCATAACCGCCATATTTGCCGAGTACCTGCCGTGCATACCGCAGTTTCCGATATACAGCGGGTCGTCCTCCGGGATAACTCCCTTGCCCATCACGGTTGTGACAACCGGGATATTCATCTTATGAGCAAAGTCCGTAAGCAGACTTTCCGCTCCCGAGATATGAACGCCTCCACCTGCCAGGATAACAGGCTGTTTGCCGCTCTTTAACATCTTATATGCTTTTTTCAGCTGCCCAATATGAACTGATTCATTGGGCTTATATCCTCTGATATGTACAGTGTCCGGATAATCGGAAGGACCTATGGCCGTCTGGATATCCTTGGGAATATCTATAAGAACGGGACCAGGGCGGCCGCTTGTGGCAATATGAAATGCCATCTTGAGGATCTTTCCCAGATCCTTGCGCTCCCTGACAGTCACTCCGTACTTGACTATACTTCGGGTCATGCCGACTATATCAACCTCCTGAAATGCATCATTGCCTATAAGCCCAAGAGGAACCTGACCGGTGATAACAACAAGCGGTATACTGTCATAGTGGGCATCTGCTATTCCCGTAATGGTATTGGTAGCTCCGGGGCCGCTGGTAACAATGCATACTCCCGGACGGCCGGAGGCTCTGGAATATCCCTCCGCCTCATGGATCAGCGCCTGCTCATGTCTGGGAAGCACCAGTCTGAACGCTCCCTCCTGCTTGTAGAGCTCATCAACTATGTCCGTAACCATACCTCCCGGATAAGCAAACACAGTATCAACGCCCTCCTCCATAAGAGCCTTTATTATCAGTTTTCTTCCTGTAACATCCATACCTTTTTCCTTTGATTACCCTTTTTTTCCTTGGTTTTCATAAATGCAGAAAGTATACGCCAGATCAAAGCTGGTATTCTCGTCACTTTCTCCCTTGAGGACCCAGCCCTCTCTGCTGTCAAGATCAGGGAAATACGCGTCTGCATCGGCAGCAAAATCTATCTTGGTAATGATCGCAATGTCGCACTGATCGATAAGGTCCGCATAAACCCTCTCACCTCCAACTACAAATACCTCCCTGTCATCACCCTTTTCCCTAAGGCTTTGGATATATTCAAACAGTTCGTCATGAGAATGGACTACCACCGCTCCCTTAACCGAATATGCAGGATTGGCTGAAAGAATGATATTTTCCCTGCCATCCAGAGGACGTCCCCCCGGAAAAGTCTCCAGGGTCTTTCTGCCCATCACGATGATATTACCCTCTGTATGTTCACGGAACTGCTTCATGTCCTCCTTGATATGGAAAAGAAGCTTTCCGTCCTTGCCTATGGCCCAGTTTTTATCTACTGCGGCTATCGCTATCATAAGATCTCCTTATACTGCTATGGGAATGTTTTTGATCTGCTCACCTGTCACATAATCAGTAAGCGTAATGTCGTCCTCCGTAAAATCATAAAAATCAAACTTGTCCGGATTCAGACTAAACTTGGGAGCCGGATGTCTCTCCCTGGTAATAAGCTCCTCTACCAGAGGAACATGTCTGTCATAAATATGCGCATCGGAAATAACCTGTACCAACTCACCGGGGATCATACCCACCGTCCGCGCCAACATATGGAGCAAAACAGAATACTGGCATACATTCCAGTTGTTTGCTGCAAGAATATCCTGGGAGCGCTGATTGAGAATAGCATTGAGGACCATATCCCCCTGATCATCCACGGTAACATTGAAGGTCATGGAATAAGCGCAGGGATATAGGTGCATCTCGGAAAGATCCGAAAAAGTGTACATAGAAGTCAGGATCCTGCGTGAAAAGGGCGTTACCCGAAGATCATAGATAACCTTGTCCACCTGATCCATGAAATATCTTCCGCTTTCCTTGTCAAAGATACACTTTTCCATGCGAAGATCGGAACTGATACCCTTGGATGCCTCCAAGACCAGTGGCTTATAATCCTCTCCGAAGGCAACGCGCAGTCCCTCCTCTGTTATGTCCGAAAAGGGATACTTGATAGCCATCTGATAACCGTAAGCCTTACCGATGGTGCCTTCTTCATCTGCCCACTCATCCCAGACCGAAGCCTTGAGATCATGGATGTTGTTGGACTTTTTCTGCCATATCCAAAGCAGCTCATTGGTAGCACTTTTTATAGCTGTACGTCTGAGTGTAAGTGCCGGGAACTCCTCCCTGAGATCATACCTGGACACTACGCCAAACTTTTTTATGGTATGGGCCGGTGTTCCGTCCTCCCAACGGGGCCTTACTTTTTGACCCTCACTTGACATGCCGGTATCGATTATCTCCCTGCACATGTCTACAAATATATCATCCGCTCTGCTCATCTTTCCTCCTTAGGGAAATATATAAGATCAATCATTTGCCAACTCAAGATCCGATACCGAAAGCATCAGTGTCGAAAGTTCCCCCACCGGTCTGACTCTGGCAATACCTTCCTTGGACCCTACTACCGTATATCTGGCTCCTGTATAGATATTGCAGACCACATCACCCTCGGTAAATTTCTCCTCACCGCCCTTGCGTGCTGAGGCCTTTTTAACTGCCGGCTTTTTCTCAGGCACAGGCTCCGTTATGTTCTCCTCCGGCTCCGGCTCAGATATGTTCTCCTCCGGCTCCGGCTCTCCTTCGTCCTCCTGCTCCGCAGGTGTTTGAAAAACGTCGGAAAGCGAAAGCTGCCCCTCAACCTCTGACTTGGGTAGTGGCCTCTTTCGCTTTTTTTCTGTAATATTGCCTGATGGATCGCAGGTAAGTGTAACGGTCTCATCAACAAGATTGAACTTCAGCTTGTGGGGATCGTTACTTGCCAAAAGAGAAAGCACCGGTTCCTTACCGTAGTGTTCCTCCAGATACTGATCCAGCAGTGCGCGTATTTCATTTTCACTTATTGGGTTTTTCATGTGATAAATCTCCCGGAAACAAAAATCGCTCCCTTTAATTTACCACAACATTCCCATATCCTCAAGGGTTATACGTCATTATTATTAGCGCTGTATGACCTCTTAAGCCGGACGACGGACCGATGTCGCCAGATCTATCTGATGCATCATTCCCGGACGCCCATCCTCATACAAAAAGAATCCGCTTCTCCTAATGATGCCTCTGGTCCGATTCTCACTGTCTTTGACAGAGAAATCTCCTGCTGTGGAACCCAGATTGATGGCGCCTATCCCGGCTTCTTTAAGGCTTACCATGTTTTTAGTGCCGTCTGCACTGACTGAGAATACCTTTAGTTTTTCAAAGATCTCATCCGCTTCGTCTATCCAGCCGTTACCGTCGGAATCATATTCCATTAGATCTGCAAATCCGTTTCCGGACTTGGTACCAAATAGTTCGTTTCCGTCATTAATGGTTCCGTCCTCATTTTTATCAAGGGCCAGAAAAGCGCTGCCTGTCATAAGATTGCTTACATCTTCTTCCGTGCCGTCTCCGTCCAGATCAAAATGGAACTTCTGGTTTGAAACGCAAACAGGATTGCCCGAAAGCTGGACAACCAATGGGTCTAACAGGGGATCCTGGAATCTGCCCACATTCCTTTCAACCTTCTGATAAAAGCTTCGACTCATGGATAATTCGATGTCAAAATCGATCATCCTTCCGTCCGCTGTCTGAACCTTACCAGAGGTTGAAAAAGACATGCTCTCCATCTCCGAGTACTCCAGACTTGTGGAAAAGCCGCCCCATCCGCTTCCGGAATATTCCGCACTGTAGCCCTCACCAAGTTCACCGAACTTACGGGCAACATCGGATGAATTCCTGCCAAGGATGATACGAAGCAGATACTGGATGGTATCAAGCTGAAGTTTGAGCTGATCCTGGATCGACATCCCGTTTCCGTTTTGGATCTCTGAGGCTGTCTGATCCTCGTTGGACACCTGCTCCTTGCCCTCTTCCGTACCGTCTTCAAGGGCATCTCCCACCGCTCTGAAAAAAGAATCGCTTCCAACACGAGTCTGATCCGGGACATTCCACGAGCCGATAAAATTAGCTTTTCCCGAGCTTTGGAAGATACGACTTGACTGCATAGCTACTCTTGAATCCGATATTAACATTTGGTCTCCTTTCACACCGCTTTATGCGGCTTTTTTGCACCCCACCTCCATTTCTGTGCAAAAAATAAACGAGCGCTGTCAGCAGAGAATTCCCTTCTCCCAAAGCGCTCGTCCGTGATGATAAGTTACAATAATAATATCGGATCTCTAATTCTATTTCTTAACTGATCCGCTCAACAAAAGGTTTGGATCTTATTACCATATAGATGCTGATATAAACTAATATCATGCTTCCCAGGATAACTCCGAATGTAGGGATAGCTCCATCCGGAACCAGCTGAAGTAACGTGGCCACAAGCAGCGACGATCCGTTAAAGGCAATATGAAGCAGTATGGTGATAATAAGGTTGCCGGTCTTTTCCATTACAAATCCAAGGGCAAATCCCATGATAAATGCATAGATCGCCTGAAGCATGTTCAGATGGAAGGCTCCAAAAAGAAGGGCCTGTACCGTGCAGGCAACCCAAAATGAAAACCCGCTTCGAAGATAACCGTAGCAGAGTCCGCGGAATACAAGTTCCTCGCAAATGGGCCCTAGAATTATAGCGTAAACTGCCAAAAGGGGTGTCATGGAAGCTTCACTCAGTCCCGCCTTTTCCATGATCTCCGCATAATCCGCCAAAAGCTGAGGGAACATAAGACCTATGGCATTGATAAGGTACTCACATACTACCTGTCCACCCAAAGCAAAAAGGATGATACCTGGATAAAGAAAAGGTTTATAACCTCTCAGTGTAAGTGTCTGCTTAAAATGGTTTTTATAGAACTTTTTGTACCAAAGTGCGAAAACTATAACACCTACAACACTGTAAACGAAGAGAACCGCGGTATTAAATCCCTGAGTCTGGACTTTTTCAAGCAATCCATTAAGAAACTCACTGTAGCGGGATCCCTTAAAAGTTGCTGCATCCCAAACAAACATCAACTCAACTACAAAAATAGCCAGCGCATTTTGCAGTATAAAAACCATTATCACAGGAAGAAGGCCGTTGATAAAGCACTTTCCCTTACTTCTTTCATTCATTATACGATCAATCCTTTCCTATGAATGACATAAACTCGTCGCGGGTGGTCCTGAGGTCATCTCTGCCTCTCTGATATAATTCCTCGGCCGCCACAGGGTCAACCTTGGTAGTGGACACACTGATCTCCGAAGGCCTGTAGTATATCATAAGCCTTCCCTGCTCTTCAAGCTGTCTTACCCTCTTCATTTGATGATTATACACGCGATATCTTTGGGAAAGAGCCTTTATCATCATGGGATACTTTCTGAGGGCAATATTGTAGATCAGCTTATGTCCCTGAGGGTTCATCTCAAAGTCACTGGTCTTGGATGAAAGCACCACTATCCTGTCACATCCGTCTCTAAGTGCCCGACCTACAGGAAGTGAATCACTCATACCCCCGTCAAAATAAGTCCTGCCATCTATAACGATAGGATGACAAAATACAGGAAGAGCACAGGACGCCATGATAGGTTCATAATGATTACGTCTGATATCGGACTTTCTAAAATAGTGCGGCTCACCTGTCAAAGCATCGGTTGCAACACAGGTGAAATCCATCGGACTTTTTTCAAATGCATCATAGTCCAGAGGATCCACTCCGTCCTCATTGGACATGGTAGCATATATATAATTAAGATCAAAATAATTACCGGTACGAAGAAACATCTTGGTGGATGCATATCGGGGAGTCGCTGCATGTGATACATAGAACCTGCGACATCTGTTATGCTGACCGGCTATATAAGTAACGGCATTGGACGCCCCGGCAGAAACTCCGTAGACGTGATCAAAGGTGATACCCTCCTCAATAAAAGCATCCAGAATCCCCGCAGAGTATGCACACTTCATTCCTCCGCCTTCAACTATAAGTCCGGTCTTCATTACATTTCCCTACATCTTTCCACTGCTGCTCTAACAGCATCCGCAACAGTAGCCCTGAAAGCACCCTCTTCAAGTGCTCTGACGCCGGCTATAGTAGTACCACCGGGTGATGTAACCGCATCCTTGAGTTCTCCCGGATGTCTGCCTGTATCTCTGACCATCTTTGCGGAGCCCAGAACCGCCTGAGACGCAAAAAGGTATGCCTTATCTCTTGCAAATCCCTGCTCTACGGCTGCATCAGCCATAGCCTCTATCATCATGTATACATATGCAGGAGACGAACCGGAAAGTCCGGTGATTATCTCTATATCCTCCTCTGAGATGATCTGGGCTTTTCCGAAGCTGTTGAACACCTCAAGTACGATATCGTAATCATCCTCATTAACATTGGTTCCGGGAGCAATACCGGTCATTCCCTCACCTACCAGCGCAGGTGTATTGGGCATTGCACGGAATACACGAAGTTTTCCCACTACCTTAACAGACATAAGGGCACTCTCGATAGAAGAGATATTTCTGCCTGCAGCAATTGAAACCACAATAGTCTCCTCATCAATGGCATCCCTGATATCTGCCAGAACATCATCAAGCTGATAGGGCTTAACCGCAAGTATTACGATCTCGGACTCTGCCGCGAGCTCACTGTTGTTTGATGTCGTACTTATTCCATAGGCACCTGACACCCTGTTAAGATCATCCGGATTAACAGAAGATGCGATCACTCTCGACTTATCACACACTCCTCTGGAAATAACTCCTCCGATCATGGCCGAACCCATATTTCCTGCACCGATAAAACCTATCCTGTACTTTTTAGACATATCAAACCTCCTGATGGTCAGTCGTTACTGCGTCTACCAAATAAAAGCACCAATCTGAGAAGCTGAAGGATCGAAGCTGCTGCCGATGCAACATAGGTAAGGGCTGCTGCCCGAAGCACCTTTTTTGCGCCTTCCAATTCATCCTCCGGCAAAAGGTTGTTGCTTCTGATGATCTCCAGAGCCCTGCGGCTTGCATTAAACTCAACGGGCAGGGTCACGATCTGGAAAAGCACTGACAAAAAGAATGCCCAGATCCCCAGTGTAATAAAAATGCTGCCTGTATTATCATTGATAAAAAGGCCTAAAATGATAAGAGGCCATGCTGCCGCAGAACCGAAATTAGCAACAGGTACGATGGCGTGCCTAATGCGCAGCGGTCCGTATCCTTCATTATCCTGGCAAGCATGTCCGCACTCATGAGCAGCAACCGCAATAGCTGCGACAGAAGTCTGATCACAGACACTCTTGGAAAGATTGACGGTCTTATTCCGGGGATCATAATGATCCGTAAGAGAACCGGACACGCCCTGGATCTTGACCGGAAGATGACAGATGCTGGCTATAGCTGCCGCTGTATCCGCACCGCTTCGTCCCGTCACCGATCTGACTTTTGAATATCTGTTAAAGGTCCCCTTGACTCCGGCCTGAGCCAACAGACAAATTAGTGCTCCGATTATAACAAGTATATAGGTCGGATCAAAACCGTAGAAACCGTATCCGTATAAATAATCCATAACAAACCTCCTGTCCCTAAGATATAAACGGACTTATTATAAATCAGTCCCCCGGATTCTTCAATCCGGAAAAGCGGTCAAAAAAGTCACTTTCTTACTATGGAAGTCGGTACATATGCCTTGATATGCACTCCGTCTCCCTCATACTCCTCGCTAAGTAGCTGACCGTACTTTCTGATCATGGCCAGCCTTGAACCCTCCGAATAGGGAACCACCTCATCTATAAGTACCCGGCTTTCCCTCAAAAGCTCCGATATATTTTCAAGGAGTTCCGATATCCCTGTGCCTTCCTTTGCGGAAATACGCACTGTTCTCTCGGATATCCTGTCTATTATGGGATCCTCCACCCCCGGCAGATCACACTTATTGATAACAAGGATCACCGGCTTACCCATGATGTCCAGTTCTCTTAATGTCCGATATACGACTTCCATATGAAGATCTGCTTCTTGATCCGAGCCGTCAACCACATGGATGATATAGTCAGCATACTTTGCCTCCTCAAGGGTACTACGAAATGCATCTATCAGATTGTGAGGAAGCTTGTTAATAAAACCGACGGTGTCCGTAAGCATGATCTCCTGACCATCCTCCAGTTTGCATACTCTGGTAGTGGGATCAAGGGTCGCAAAAAGCTTATCCTCCACAAGCACATCGGACGAGGTCAACCTGTTGAGAAGAGTCGACTTACCCGCATTGGTATAACCTACTATAGCAAAAGAGGGAATGGCGCTCTCCAATCTCCTTTTTCTGGTGACATCACGAACATGCTTCATTTCCCTGATCTCTGAGGCAAGGGACGCGATGCGACGCTGGATGGCTCTTCTGTCAGTTTCCAGTTTTGTCTCACCGGGGCCTCTGGTACCGATGCCTCCTCCAAGCCTTGAAAGAGCGGTACCTATCCCTCGAAGATGGGACTGCCTGTATTTAAGCTGTGCCATCTCTACCTGGATCTTTCCTTCCTTTGTTCTGGCATGGGCAGCAAATATGTCCAGGATCAGGGTTGTCCTGTCTATTACCTTGCAGCCCGTTATCTCTGACAGGTTTTTGAGCTGAACGGGCGAAAGTTCATCATCACTGAGGATCCCGTCTGCCTCGATAGCTTCGGCATAGATCCTGATCTCTTCTGCTTTTCCGGAGCCCACATAGGTTCCATTGTCCGGATGGGGAAGCCTTTGAATAAAGTAGGCTTCCGCTTCGCCACCTGCAGTTTCCAAAAGTTCGGATAATTCATCAAGGGACTTCTGGGTCTGCTCTTCATCCTCTGTGGCAACAGCTATAAGGATGTATCTTTCTTTTTGTTCTGTATTCAAATCCAATCTCCTAAAAAAAATTTGAACTTTAAGATTGAGTTAAGGTAAAGGCTTTATCATACGACTCAAGCAACAAACAACACACAGCTTGAAAGGAGATAATCCATGAAAAGGAAAGCATTTTTAAAAACACTTTTAGCAGTATCTATAGCAGCCGCTCTTACAGCAGGCGGGATCACAACAGTCTCTGTACTCTCAGTAAATGATGGGTCCGAAACCGTACTTGCTGAGACTCCTCCCGCAAAACCCGACGGTGACTCTTCAACTCCCGGTGGAAATCCTCCCGATGGTGCACCCGGCGGTGAACAGGGCGGTCCCGGAAACAGCACTTCAGTAACAGCCACAGGAGCAACCGAGATCACATCCGACACAACGGCATCCGGAAAAAGTTATACTTCATCCACCGCTTCACAAAATGCACTGCTCATCAACGGAAAAGTAACTGCCACCCTTTCCAATGTATCAGTTACAAAGACCGGTGATTCCGACGGCGGAGACAGCGATAACTTTTACGGGACCAACTCAGGTATCCTCGCCGAGGGCGGAGCTACAGTCAATATAACCGGCGGTACAATAAAGACTCAGGCCGACGGAGCCAACGGAGTATTCTCCTACGGCGGAAACGGTGGCCAGAACGGCGCAGCCGGCGATGGCACTACAGTCAATATTTCCGATGTGACCATAACGACCACCGGCAATAACGCAGGCGGTATCATGACAACCGGTGGCGGCGTTACCAACGCAAAGAACCTTACGATCACAACTTCCGGAAGATCATCCGCAGCGATCCGAAGCGACAGAGGCGGCGGAACCGTAAATGTAGATGGCGGAACCTACACAACCTCCGGAACAGGATCACCAGCAGTATACTCTACATCAGATACTACTGTCAAAAATGCGACCCTGATCTCAACTACTTCCGAGGGCGTTGTAATTGAAGGTAAAAACTCTGTTGCGCTTGAAAATGTTAATCTTTCAGCAAACAATAATAAGCTTAACGGCCAGGCTACCGAGTACAATACCGTAATGCTCTATCAGTCCATGTCGGGCGACGCGGCAGACGGAACCTCAAGCTTTAGTGCCAATGGAGGAAGCATAACCAGTCAGAACGGAAATGTTTTCTATGTGACAAATACATCGGCTACCATCTCACTTAGAGGTGTTAAGATAACAAATCAGGATTCGGGTAACAGCCTTCTCAAAGTAGCAGCCGGCGGCTGGGGCAATTCCGGTAGCAACGGTGGAAATGTTACCTTATCAGCTGCAAAGCAGACCTTAAGCGGCGATATTACGGTTGATTCCGTATCAACCCTCAATCTCGTACTTTCAGAAGGTAGTACCTATACAGGCGCCATCAACAGCAGCGGATCATCCGGCAAAGTATATGTTGAAGTACCCGAAGGCTGCACATGGAAGCTTACCGGAGACAGCTATATCACATCCCTTAGCTGTGTCAGCGGTTCCATCGACCTCAATGGCTATACTCTGACAGTTGGGTCCACAAAGTATACATCTGGAAGTAGTACAGGAAGTGCAGTAAATACTATAAGTGCCAAGGTTTTGACATCCGATGCTTCGAGTACGGCTTCGGACTCATCCTCATCGAGCAAGCCCACCGGCACTACTGTTTCTTCTGCAAAGAACAGTGCATCCGGAAAAGTAACCGTTAAATGGAAGGCTGACAGCAGCGCTGACGGATATCAGATCAAATATGTAACCACTGTAAACGGCAAAAAGGTTACCAAGACAAAAACCGTAAAGAGCGCTTCCACACTGAAAGCAACCCTCTCCGGTCTTACGAAAGGAAAAACCTATTCCGTGTCAATAAGAAGCTACAAGACTGTAAACGGAAAGAAGGTATATTCATCATATAGCAAAGCAGTCAAAGTAAAGGTCAAAAAATAACATTGGATCAGGCGGGAATCCCTCCTTGTTCGATTCCCTCCTGAACAAAAACCTCGCTAGTCCAGACTATTACTGGCTTGCGAGGTTTTTTATTTCACTAAACTGTCAAAGACGAGATTATAAAACAGATGAAGAGATTCTTCAAATATTTGCTTACATAACAGCTGACAGGTCGCTATACACTCTCATCCCTGCGCCGCATCGTCTTTCTGTACTCTCCCGGAGATACTCCCAGTTCGCTTTTAAAAGTTTTGAGAAAATGCTTTTCATTGTCGTAGCCCACCTGATGAGCTATGTCGATGATCTTGTCATCTGTTTTTTCAAGCAGCTCCCTGGCTGCCTTTAGCCGGATCTCCTTGAGGTAGTTGACAAAATTCTGCCCTGTGTACTGCTTAAATGAATAAGAAAACAGGGTATAGTTCATGGAAATATAGTTGGACACGGTGGCCATATTCATGTCTTCCAT
>JAEELH010000117.1 GCA_016288825.1 Lachnospiraceae bacterium
AGCAGAGGGCAGTGAGAAATCATGGACAGATGCTTTTTATAAGAATGGAGAACCGACCAAGCTGATGATGGGGATGGGTATCGGAGCCGCAAGTACTGCAGCCTTGTCAATAACCTTTGCCGTGTTTGCCCGCATTCAATGGGGACAGAACATTAAATGGCTGTTAGTTAAGGATGAATATGCGTTAGCTAATGAATTTAAAAATAATTATCAAGCCTATCATGATAAAGTTTTTAGAATACTCGGAGAGGAATCATATGATGTTACCAGACAACATGCCGGTTATGAAGGTATATTAGCGGCAGCAAAAGAGAACGGTAAAGGAAGCAGTGCTGCAGAAACAATTAAGAAATTGAATGAAAGAGCCACAAGTGGAAGAAATTACAAAATATATAACGGGCTTAAGTGGGGCTTCACTGTTTTCACGGTGCTATTGTCAGCGGCGGATATAGCAATCACTGCTTATTCATTGTATAAATACTACAATATGGATCATACGCCGATTCCACATCATATGGTGGATCTGAGTTATGATGAGAACAAGGAGTCGGCATATGTAGCTTATGTGAGCGTCCGCGATCAGGATGGAAACCCCGGAGATCTAAACGGAGGAGACTGCAAGCAGTGGCTGGCTCTTTACAGCACAAAGGATGAAAAAGCCGGAACTCCGATACTGGCACCGAAGGAAGGAAGTAGTCTGGTTGTAAAGACTGGGGACTCATCAATGCCGGATAACAGCTACTCACCGCTCCATATGTTCGGCACGCCGAATGTGGCACAGAACCTGACTTTTGCCGATGGTGATAATGGATGGTCATATAATGACAAGAATAAAGGTACATATCTCTTCTTCACCCATGCGGATGTGCAGATAAACTATAGCGACCCAACGGCGCAGGGAAGCGGAAGCAGCAGTAATATCGTAGCAGCCAAGGATGCGGGCACGGCAGTCAGTACCGGTGTGATCATCCTGATCGGCGCAGTAGGTCTTGTAGCCGGAATCTTTATCGGAGCAATAACCGCAAAAGTCCGCAAACGACACAGTCTTAACGGACGCAAGTGAAGCACCGCGCGAGTTTAGAAAACCAGTCGTTCTGCCGGAGGCAGAACCTTAATGAGAAGGAGGTCGGTTAAAACCGACCTCTCTTTTATTATCGGATGGACATTTGATGGACAAGGGGTGGTATAGTAGAACATGTTAATACTTTGGACAGGAGGTTATTTATGAAGAAATCGATATTTAAAAGAGGAATTGCGATATGCATGATGACGGTTATGTCTTTTATGCTTCCGGCGGGACCGCTCTATACGAGTGTGTCACGGGGTGCAAGCGTAAAATCTGATGTTTCCTATGTAAGTGAAACTAAACTTTTTATAAAAAAGGGTGGAAATGCAGAAGACGCCAAGGCTTGGTGTGAGTCACAAAACAACGGCTGGCAGGTGCTTAACGGAGACTTGAACGCCGGTGCATCGGGAGCTTTTTCAAAGGATACGGGAGTATTCTTATGCTACAAAACGACTACAGATCCGGATGAGGCTATCACCGATCTCGCCGTGATGAATGAAAAAGGCAGCTACTCCGAGGGCGAGTATGAGCGTCTCTTAAAGGAGCAGAAGGAACAGTACATGGACATGGTAAGGAACATGAAGTCCATGCTTAGTGAGTACCGGGAGAACTATAAGAATCAGGTACCAATGGCTGTAAATGCTCATGATTTTTTGAACGCCTACATTGATGATGATTCAAACGAGCTTTTGGGTGATCTTCTCCTCACTGTAGAGGATGACAAGCTGGCGGAGATCCTGCTCCAGACAAACGGTGTGGTGGTTCTTACCATCCAGCAGCAGCTCGCTTCAGCATGTGATACGGGGAAAAACACATGGATCGACCGTATGGTAAAGCTCGGAAGCTATGATAAGCTGAAAACTGCATTTGGGAAGAACATGAAATCAGGCAATGTCGTAAAAACTCTTGAAAAGCAGTATAAAGATAAGGCTCAGATTATATACGATAACTGGGATGATATCCGGACAAGGGTCGAAGGGATGACAAGTTTCATAGATGAGTATGGTCTGGTAGATATTTCCGAAGAAAAATACAATAAATGGCTGGAGAGCATGTCTCTTGAGAAAAAAGAGTTTGTTTCTTTTTCGGAGTTTACTACACTGGTGGCTCTGTGCGGATACGAATATGATGGAAAGACACTCTTTAACTTCTTTTCAAAAACAAAAGAAGAGATAAACAAAGAGGGCATCGAGATCCTCTATCCCATGGCTGCTTCATTGACTAAGGGTCAGCTTAGTGCGCTTGATGAGTCTGTAGGATTATTCGGACTGGTGCAGGATGCCTTCGGGGCAAAAGTGGTCAATGCCAATAAAGAGGAGTCGTTCTGGAAAAATCTTTTTCCTAAGGATAAGCCGGCTGAGGAAGAGGATAAGGCAGCCTTAAATGATACAGTGGATAATGTAGGCGACATGATAAAAGAGTACGCGAACGGAGAAAAGATATCGATCTATGATGGCGTGGACAGAGACATATATGGAGGCGGCGTGGCTGTTACGACAAAAGCACAGAGCACTTCAGAAGGGAGCGAAGAGTCATGGACAGGTGCGTTTTATAAGAACGGAGAGCCCACTAAGCTTATGATAGGAATGGGTGTCGGAGCCGTAGGTACGGCTGCTTTAGCGGTGGTTTTTGGTTTGATGTCCCATTATCAATGGATCAACAATTTGGAGTATATGGCTATGACACCTAAATGGTCTGAAGCAGTAAGTGCACCGGGAGGAATAGGATCAGGCTCTTATATGGATAAGATCGAGAAAGTACTCGGAAAGGATGCATACGGGGTTGTCAGGAAATATAATAGTTATACAGAGATAGTTAAAGTCTCCAGACAGGCAGGCGATGAGGGGGAGGCTGCCGCAAACGCTCTCAAGGTAATGCATGAAAAAGCTGCGAACGCTCCGAGGCAGGGGCTGTATAACGGATTGAAGTGGGGCTTTACCGTATTCACGGTGCTTTTGGCTTCAGCAGATATAGCGATAACTGCTTACTCCCTGTACAAATACTACAATGTTGAACATACGCCAATACCACATCATATGGTGGATCTAAGCTACGGAGAAAACAAGGAGTCAGCATATGTTGCTTATATGAGCGTCAGGGATCAGGATGGAAACCCGGGAGATCTGAACGGAAAAGACTGTAAGCAATGGTTGGCACTCTACTATACCAAGGATAAAAAAGCCGGTAATCCTATATTAGCGCCGAAAAATGGAAGCGTCATGGCAGTAAAGACAGGGGACTCATCCTTGCCGGATAGCAACTACTCACCGCTTCATATGTTTGGCACGCCGAATGTGGCACAGAACCTGACCTTTGCAGATGGTGACAACGGATGGTCGTATAATGACAAGAATAAAGGTACATATCTCTTCTTCATCCATGCGGATGCGCAGGTAAACTATAGCGATCCGAAGACACAGGGAAGTGGAAGCGGCAGCGATACCGCTGTAGTTAAGGATGCCGGTACGGCAGTCAGCACCGGTGTGATCATTCTGATCGGCGCAGTAGGTCTTGTGGCTGGAATCTTTATCGGAGCAATAACCACAAAAGTCCGCAAACGACACAGTCTTAACGAACGCAAGTGAAATGCCGGGTATTAATCGGCGTAATAATTTAAAGAAACGCTCCATCAGTGTTTCCATAAAAGAAAGAAGGTGCAGATTATGTACGGAAGAAAGATGAAATTATTCAAACGAGCCACGGCATTGTTACTTGTAGCGGTTATGAGTTTTATATTACCTTTCAACAATCTTGCAGGTCATATCTCACTGGCTGCCTCATCCAAAAGGCTCTATATCGGTGAACTGAAAGTCTTTATGACAGATGGAACGACCACGCCACAGCAGTGGTGTGACTCACAGGCCGAAAACAAGGATGATGATGAGTCAAATGATTGGAGAGTTATCGAACATAATCTTAATGCAGGCGCCGCAGGGAGACTTAGCGAAGATATCGGGGTATTTCTTTGCTATCAGACAACCTCTGATGAGAACAAAGCGATCCGCGATATAGCTGTTATGAATGAAAAAGGAAACTATAGCGTAGGTGAGTATGAAAGGCTGTTAAAGGAACAAAAAGATGTATATACCGATATGGTGAATAACATGAAGGATATGTTGTCGGAATATCGGACCAAT
>JAEELH010000118.1 GCA_016288825.1 Lachnospiraceae bacterium
AATATCGTATCCACCGACATTGACCTTTCTGCTATCTCTGATTATCAGAGCGGATTAACTTCTTCAGATTCTGAAAATTAATGCTTGACAAACTGATCAAAGTTTGATATTCTATTATTCGTTGATGCGACAGTGGCGTAGTTGGTAACGCGCGACCTTGCCAAGGTCGAGACCGCGGGTTCGAGCCCCGTCTGTCGCTCGTAAAAAAAGGAGTACACCGAGAGGTGCACTCCTTTTTTTGTGAGCGGCACAGGGGCCGCTCACTCGTGGTGCGTGTCCGATTCTCGCCTGCCGGCTCGGTCGGCGGCAAACATGAGTGCCACTGGCACTCAGCCGCCCCCGTCTGTCGCACCGTACAACGGGGCCACTCAACCGCGGTGCGGTTTCGGTCTCCGCTTCGCTCCGGTCGGCTGCAACAAGGCTCCACTGGCACCTGCAGCCCCTCGCTATGAGCACTTAGCGTCCGTATTTTGGACGCTTACGTGCGATGCATGCAAAGCACTTGGCGAGGCAAGGCCGAGCCTAGTACTTTGTAGTCTGTCGCTCACAACTATTTTTATGTTGATATCTAATTATATATTATGTATAATTAACACTGCGTACGGCCAGGTACACATCACTTCCATATCCGGAACGGAGTAATAATGAATTACGATGAATTCCGGAGCGCGATTTACGATTCTCTTCGTGACGCTTTTCCAGTCAATACAGGCTTTGAATCCACTACAATTGTTAAAAACAATGATCACAAAAAGGACGCTATCATTATAACCATGCCCGGATCACAGGTATCTCCTACTATTTATCCGGAGAATTACTATGGTATGTATGAGTCCGGACATACTGTCGAGTACATCACTTCCCAGATCTTGGATGGATGTATCAATAGTTTTGATCTTTCTTTCCCTTCTTCGGATCTCCTTTATGATATGGATTATGTCCGGGATCGGATAACTTTTCGTCTGATCAATGCACCTATGAACAAAGAGCTTCTTAAGGGGGTTCCGTATGTCCCTTATCTTGACCTTGCCATAGTCTTTTTCCTTCTTATTGATTCAAATGATGATCTGCTTTCAGGGTTTATGATCCATGATTCCCACGCCGCCCAATGGGATCTTACGACGGATGAGCTGTATTCTCTCGCCCTGAAAAACACCCCCGGACTTTTACCGATCAAGCTTAGCAACATCAGCGAATTCCTCTGCGCGCATATGGAAGAACATCAGGATATCGCAGATGTTCTGGACTATACCTCAGACTACGACCTCCCCATGTATATCATGTCCAACGAACATAATGTGTCGGGTGCCGCTACTCTCCTTTATCCCGATGCGATCTCTTCATTCGCAAAAAAAGAAGGCAGTGATATTCTCATACTGCCCTCTTCTATACACGAAGTGATCCTTGTTCCCATGTCTCCGGGTCTGACTGCCGACTATATCAATGAAATGATAGCCGCGGGTAATTCAACTCTTTCCAACCCGGAGGAGATCCTGTCGGATCATTATTATTACTATTGCCTTGATAGGAACGAGGTGATCATGCCCTGATCATTTATCTTCTTTCGTTATCTGTTCCATAAAGTACAATCTTGACGAGAAATCCGTGTGGACTCTGACTTTTTCATTAAAACCGGTACCCACAAAGGCAGGAGCCAACTGAACTCCACCATACATAAGGGAGTCTCCGAATGCTGTCACATCCTCGGTCTCGCCATCAAGCTTCATTACCTTGGATATCACATTATGGAGAGCGGAATCCTGCTTGACATGTACAGGGGTTGCGGTATTGATCAGGCTTCCGAATATCTTGACATTGTGCTTCAGGGGTATACCCGTAAAATGGTACTTCGCGTCACGGATAAGACCCTTGGCCTTAAATGAGCCCCTCTTGTCCGCCGGCATAACCTCTCTTACCACATGCATACCTACTGAAGTTGCCTGATCCTGGCTTACTATCTGCCACTGATATACATTGCCCTCTTTTATACGATAGAACTGACCGCCCTGAAGAGTGCTCCTGTACTTTTTATAAAGAGCTATCTGATCCCTGATCTCATCAAGTTCCTCACGGCTCATATCCAAAAGGTTCAGCTCATATCCAAGATTACCGAAGGCTGCTACCGCAAATCTCGTTGCCAGAGGCTCAACTCTCAGAGTCTGATGATTAGGGCAGGCTGAAACATGAGACGTATATGTCTCCTGAGGATAACCGTAGGAGTAACCGTTTTGAATATTCAGTCTGCAGATAGCGTCGGAATTATCAGATCCCCAGATCTGCGGGAAGTATGAAAGCATACCAAGATCAAATCTGCAGCCGCCTGAGGCGCATCCCTCAAAGAGTATCTCCGGGAATCTATCTGTCAGTGTCTTAAGCATACGATAGAATCCCAGGATATACCTGTGACCTACCTCTCCCTGTCTCTCTGCAGGAAGATATGTAGAATAATAGTCCGAAATTATACGGTTCATATCCCACTTAACATAAGCAATATTAGCTGATGAAAGCACTGCGGTTATGGCTTCTATCATATGATCCACGACTGCCGGATTGGTAAGGTCCAGCACTCTCTGGAAGCGCCCCTCCGAGTGATGTAATCCGGGAATGGAAAGTGACCAGTCGGGGTGAGCCCTGAAAAGGTCAGAATCAACATTGACCATCTCCGGCTCGATCCATATTCCAAAGCCCATTCCAAGGCCATTGATCTTGTCTGCAAGGCTCTTAAGGCCACCCGGAAGCTTGCCGGTATCTACTGTCCAATCTCCAAGAGACGAGTGGTCATCATTGCGCTTACCGAACCAACCATCATCCATAACAAAGAGCTCTATACCAACCTCTGCTCCCTTTTTGGCCAGTGCCACCAGCTTTTTCTCGTCGATATTAAAGTAATTTGCTTCCCAGCTGTTGAGAAGGACCGGACGCTCTCTATCCCTAAACTTACCTCGCACAATGTGTCCGCGGACAAAGGCATGCATGTGTCTGCTCACGCCGCCAAATCCCACAGCCGAAAAAGTCATGACTGACTCAGGCGCCTCAAAGGACTCCCCTGGTCCAACCAGGAATGAAAACTGGTCCGGATTGATACCCGATACTATCCTGGTCTTTCCGAATCCACTGACTGAAACGGAGGACATATGATTGCCGCTGTAGATCAGATTAAAGCCGTAAACCTCTCCGTAATCCTCCGTAGCCTCCGGATCGGATACCATAAAAAAGGGATTGGCTCTGTTACTTGACCCTCCTGTTATGGAGGAGATTGAAAGCTTGCCTGCATCTACCACAGTCTGCCTTTTGTTCATCTCATTGGTCCAGTGGCCGGTAAAAGTAGTAACCTCATATCCACTGTCCATGAAGTCAAGCTGTGTGGACATGATCCGCTCCAGCCTGGCTGATCTGTCAGATGAATTCACAAAAGTCGTCTGCCTTGTGATGACATCGCACCCCTCAAACACGTGGTAGAAAAGATGCAGAAAATAACCGTGATTACGATCCTTAAGAGTGATATCAAGAGTCATCACATCCTCATCGCTACCATATGATGATGGCATGGTAAACAGATCAGCCTTACCTGTGCGAACACTGTAGTCCACATAGACGAAGTCCGATGTCGTACTCCCATCATCTGATCTGATCTCAATAAAGGGCTCTCTGATATCGCCCTTGCCCCAGGATGAATACTCCAGTCTTACATCCTCGAGAGAAAGACTCGGGTACTCCGGGGTGTAAGTGATAACATTGCCCGGTGCGCACTCGCACCTTTCATCAAGACCTGCTCCATCCTCAGAGTGGATGCGCCTCCCGTAATACAGATGCTCTATCTGTCCGGAAGGCATTACCCTCATCATATATGTAGAGTGGATAGTCTCCAGGATAAAAAGCGGTCCATTGTCTTTAAGAACTTTTATCATATTTCTTCGCTTCCCTTCAGCTCTTTGATCTTGCCCAGGATCATCTTCTCATTGAAGGTAAAGAAGATGCACGCACCTGCAAGGCAGGTGAAAAATGCTACGATAGCAGTGGTACGATAACTCTGTGCAGTCTTTGCAACAGTGATTGATGTAAATGTTACCATGGCGATAGCCTGACCCATCTTGAAAGCAAAGGTTCTTGCAGCAAAGAACATACCGCTTCGGTCCTCACCTGTCTCAAGTCTGGTAAGCTCTGCCACGTCAGCAACACAGGCCTG
>JAEELH010000119.1 GCA_016288825.1 Lachnospiraceae bacterium
AGCCACTGCCAGGATCCCGATACCTAACAGGACATAAAACAGAATACCCTTTATTTTATTTGTTTTTTTACTGTTCTTTTTCTCTTTCATATCCTCAATTTATTCCTGCTATTTTTTTGCCTATGTCCTTTATAGTCGTTTCAGAATGATAAGGTCTTCCGCCGAGCCGTGTGACCAGTTCTGCACATTTTAGAGCGTCATCATAGAGTTCTCTCTCCCTTTTATCGTAATCAGCCTTAATACCTTCATAGAACTCAAGTTCAGCTAAATACTCTTCATGATTTCTGGCTTCGTCACCTATCTCCTCCCTGATTTTGAGTATCTGTGCGAGAAGGTCTTCCGCCTTCTTATGCGAATCCGAAAGCTCTTTCTCAAATCCCTTAATTTCGTCATAGGCTGCCTGGCATTTTTTGATCTCCTCCTCATCGCCGGATTTTTTGGCTTCTTCCAATGCCTTCTTTGCAGGACCTACTTCTTCCACGCAGATCTTATAGTACTCACAGTATGCCTGTATCGTCTTGTCATAATGCGCCTGAAGTTCATTTTCCTGCTCTTTCAGCGGATCATATTCATCTTTATCAAGCGCAACCTTTCTCTTATAATACCTGATCTCTTCATCGAGTTGTTCAGGACTTAAGATACCTTCACAATCATGTTTAATCTGGCTGTTCAGTTCATCAATATATTCTTCTTTCAATTCGTACGAATTTCTAACGTTGCTGTAAAATACCTCTAACAGGCGATTCGCCCTGGTTGCCTCTCCGCCATTAAAGGTAAGATTGTCCTTGTAATAGGCTGTGGCATGGCGAAGCTTTTCCATCTCCTTACTGTTCGAATTAATATAATCGACAAATGCCTCTATACTGGAAGGATCGATCTCATCTACCCTGGCTACTACGGCGTCACAGCCTACTGCCATGGCAGAATCTATCCTTGTGATATAGCCATAGCCAAAGCCCTGTTCCATCATCTCACTTCCCATGGTAAGTACCGGATCATACTTCGCCGCAAGTTCTTTGCCCACATCATCCGGGGAGAGTATCTGATCCAGTGTTATGTTATAAAGTTCAGAAACAGCGCTGTCAAAAGGTTTCACCTTTTCCTTAAATTCAGCAAGCTTATCTTCCCCATCTGTGGTACCCAGATCTTTTAGCTGTTTCTCGGTATCCGACATCATGTTTTCGGACTTTCCCTTAAGCTCATCTGATGCGGAGGGATCATTTGCCCTGTTATAGTTGGAAGCATACTGGGCCACCAGGAATTCTTCAAAGCGGTCTCTTACTGCACCGAGAGCCTCATTGTACTTTTCATCCACCTGCTCCACAGTATACTTTGGCTCACCTTCCAGTCTTTCTATCTCGGCAATGACCTCCTTGCACTTATCCCTGCTTGCGTTCATGGTACCGAGATAATCATAGATCATCTCTGTCATTATCTTATACTCTTCCTGAATGGAAGTGATTTTGCCATTGCATAATTCGTATTTTGCCTTAACTACAATATAGCTTTGCATGGCATCCTTATAAGCCTTTTCATAGGTATCTGCGCTTCGTCCCTGGATACTGTTGAAAAAGCTCATAAAAGAAGATGTGTCAACAAACTTTTCATACTCTTCCTTTTTTTCCTTCATATCAGCTTCTTTTATGCTGAACTCTTTTGCTATTTCCTCCAGCTCCCTCTGCTTTGACTTCATCTCACCCTCGAGTGCCTTATACTTATCTCCGAAATCCTGATAGGGAGTGAGAAGGTCGTAATTTGTGGAAAGGATCTCATTATAGGACATGATCAAAAGCATCCTCTCACGCCAGATATCTTCCACTGCTTCTGCATAGTTTTGGATGCTCTTAAGTATCTTCTCCGTTTCTGCCTGCAGCTCACCTTTATATTCACTGCCATATGCAGACTTACAGTTGTCTCTCAGTACATAGAAGACGTCACCAAGAGCATCGGCGTACTGGTAATCCGATTTCTTGATCGTATAAACAGTAAGATTAAAGTTCGCATTTAAATCATCGATCTTTGCACCGAGCTGTTTTATGACGTAAAAGATCGCATTTCCGAGTATGGAGCCAAAGACATCCCGAAGCGGCGTAGCAGCTGCTTCGTGGCTGTATCTCTTAAAGGAATAAGCCGTGGCAAATTCGGAGTTCGCAAGCTTTGTTATGCAGCCATTACAGATCTCGATGTCATTTTTTATATCGGAAAACTTATCCGTTGTTCCAAAGTCATCGGGTTTGTATGCCTTTAGTCTCTTGATGGCCTCTTCAAAAGGAGACATGATCTCCTTGAATTCGGTGATGACATTGCTTTGGAAATCCGAAACCACCTGGTTCTCGATCTCGGTCATCTTTGCATCCAGTTCGGAAACATCGGCACCCTCTCCTGCTTCAGCCTTTTGATTGTATGAAACAACATACTCCACCAAAAGCTGGGCGAGCTTTGCATTTCTGGAGTCTTCCAACGCTTTAATGTAAGAATCAATGCCCTCTCCCAGGGTGTCCCTGTAGATTTTTGGCATCTCCCCAGTTATGCGGATACGATCCTCCATGGCGCGCAGATCTGCCGCCTTTGTTTTAGGATCAGCTTTCATCTCCTCATATTTTATCAGATCCCGTTCATGTTCCTTTTCAAGGGAACTTATGGCATTCAAAAGCTCTACCTCATAGTTGAGCTCATTCATATGCTTAAGTGCGTAGTCGATGCTCTCGTCATCGGTAGCCATGCCAAAAGACCTAAGAAGCTCTGCCGCAGCATCACGCTGTGCCTGGATCTCCGCAAGGCGGGCTTCCTCTGCCTCACGGATGGCCTTTTCCTCGGCCTCTTTTCTCTTCTGGGCAGCGATCTCCTCGGCGGTCTTTTCATCCACGTCGTTATAGATCTCGTTGGAAATGGTATCGAACTTGGCGTCACCGATCTTTTCACCGTCCTTGTCAAAAAGCTCGATAAAGACGTTATTAAGGTCGGACTTGATGAATGACATATAGGTAAACTGCTGGTCCACGGGAACCATGCGGTCTGAAAGCACGTAGGAATCCTTTGCCACACAGAGCCTGTAGAAAGCTGCCTCCTGGCCGCTTAAATACTCCTGTGTAACCTGGGTCTGATCCAGATTGATCGTGAGAACCAGCATGTCGGTAGACACTTCGTCACTGGTAGTATAGGTGCCCAGGGTGTGGGCATTGACTTCATCCTCGTAGCCAACCTTGATATTCAGGGGACCGGAGAAAACAGTTGGCTCGATACGGCACTCATCAATAAAGGTGTTGCCGTCATACACACGGATGGCGCACTCACCCAGATTGGTGGTGGAAAGCATCAGGTGGCGGATATTCTCCCCCACGGGGGTTTTCTCGTAGACAGTCTTTCCGTCCTCGTCCTTGGACTTATTGCCGACCACCACGCCGTCGCACACCAGCTGGAAATGGGTGATATTTATGCCGGTGTTGGCATAGAAATCATCGGGTACATCGATGGAGAGCAAAAACTCCTCGGAATCGATGATGGGCCTGATGGTATAGATACATCCGGTACGGATGACGGGAACCAGTGACAGAGCCTCTGTATTGGCATCGGTCTCGGCGCCCTCGAAAAACTTTGACAGGCCGCCGCAGGTGGTACGGTCAAAGGAGTAGAGGTTCTCAGAAAACTCCTTAAGGGCATCGGCTGCCTCGTCCTTAAGGTCGTTATACTCGGTCTCCTCCTGCTCAAACTCCTCCTGGGTCAGCTCGCCCAAAAGATAGTTAACCTCGGAAAGCCCTATCAGCTTTTCGGCTTTGATAAATTCCTTATTGGCATTAAGGTATGCTTTTCTGGTGGAAGCATAGTTTGAATAAGCTTCGTAAACGTTGTTATAAAGATCTATCTTGGCGTTTTCAAGCTCTTTTCTGGCGGACTCATAGTCAAGTGCTGCAGAATAAAGGACGTAAGGATCGTCCTCAACATAGCGGATACCGTCGGTATCGCCCTTGAGCCATTCCTTCGGGATACTTACAACCCAGAT
>JAEELH010000120.1 GCA_016288825.1 Lachnospiraceae bacterium
ATTTCCTTTTTTCTTCCGAACATTTTCCCCCTCTTCTTTCAACAAAAACTAAAGAAGCACTAAATAGATTTGTGTTTCTAAAAAAACCCCGATAATGATATTATCAAAAAACCGCTTTTAATTCAACGTTTTCAGGCTGTAATAATCACTAATAAACGCCCCTTCTCTTCAGTTAAAAAGTACATCAAGCACTCTATCCAGAGCATCCAATTCTTCACTTTTTGTAGACCAGCTTGTAACAAATCTTACCACGGTGTGATCCTCATCCTTTTTCTCCCAGAAGCTAAAGGCAAAATCCTTCCGAAGCTTTTCGATCTGATTATTTGAAAGAACAACAAACTGCTGATTTGTAGGCGACTCTATGAAAAACTCAACTCCATGAGCGGAAAAGATCTCTTTCAGACGCTCCGCCATATCCATAGCATATCGCCCTATCTCAAAGTACAGATCATCGGTAAAAAGCGCGTCAAACTGCACCCCCAAAAGGCGTCCCTTTGCAAGTAAGGCTCCTCTTTTCTTTACAGATGTTAAAAAGTGCGCCGGTTTGTTATTTTTCGTAAATACAACCGCCTCTCCGCACAGCGCTCCAACCTTTGTCCCTCCTATATAAAAAACGTCACAAAGCTTTGCTATATCGGAAATGGTAAGGTCATTTTGCCTGCACATAAGACCATATCCTAAGCGGGCGCCGTCAATAAACAACGGCATGTTGTATTTATGGCAGATCCGGGATATTTCCTCTAACTCAGTGCGACTATAAAGCGTTCCGTATTCTGTGGGAAAAGAGATATAAACCATCCCGGGAAAGACCATGTGATCATGGCTTTCATCTCCGTAAAAGTTCTCTATAAAGGATATAAGATCATCCCCATGGATCTTGCCTTCGTATCCCGGAAGCTCAAGCACCTTATGGCCGGTATACTCTATCGCCCCCGCCTCATGTGCGCTGACATGACCGGTTTTTGCCGCAATAACTCCCTGGTGATCCTGAAGCATGGTGGATATGACAACGGCGTTGGTCTGGGTACCTCCCACAAGAAACTCTACCTCCGCATCATCCATTCCAATAGCTTTCTTTATCTTTTCCTTGGCGCTTTCGCAGTACTTATCCGACCCGTATCCCGAATGACTCTCCAGATTGGTCTCTGTAAGACGCTCTATCACCTTCGGATGTGCGCCTGCAATGTAATCACTTTCAAATGAAATCATTTCTGCCTCCTATTCTTTTATGCCTCCAAGATTGATATTTGCAGTGATACCCTTCGAAAAAATAATAAACATGATAAGGGACGGGATCGTTGATACAAGGAGTGTCGTATAAACCTCCGGATCCGATCCTCCCCCTCTGTTTTGGGCCATAGTGTTAAGAAAAACAGCAAGAGTCCGTTTTTTGACATCCACCATGATATAACTTTGATATAACGTGTTATTCCAGCTGTTTGCAAAGTTTATTATCAGCTGAAGGAAGATCGCAGGCCTCATAATAGGAAGGATGATCCTGTTAAAAATACGGAGCTCCGGACAACCGTCTATCCGGGCAGATTCGATGATCTCCTTGATCCTTAGGGTATGCAGATACATCCTCAGGAAAAATACGCAGGAAGGAATGGTGATACCTGTAACTATGATAGGAAGCAGGTGATCATAAAGATGAAGCGCTATAACAAGCTTCATAAAGCCCACACAGCCTGCAGTTGCAGGCATCATAAGCGCCGCCATAACAACCCACCAAAGCACCCTTTTATGTCTGAAATCGTAATACTCAAAACCGTAAGCGCAAAGACCTCCGATATAGGTTCCAAGGACCGTACAGGTTACTGAGATGATAACAGATCGCCCGGCCACTTCATAAAGACTTAGCCCCAGGCTTTCCATATATCCCTTCACCGCCATATAGTTCTCTGCAAATTTGCCCCCGGGCAAAAACGATATCCCATGAACGATATCATGCATGGACTTGGTGGAATTTATCACCAGAAGTCCCACCGGGATTATGACAAGGACACATAAAAAGATACAGAACACATACCGGAATAAAAGAGCAAGGGTTTTCCTCTTATTACTTGAACAGTAGTCAAGATTTTTCCCGACACGCGTATGAAATGATTTAATATCCTCTTTGCTTTTTTCTATATATACCGGGATAGCAGCCAGTGCGGCTTTCACATCGGGCAGTGGCTTTTTATTTATAGCGCAAAGGATACAAGTATGGACATAATGCAAAAGCCCGGCTGCAAGCAGGGAGCAAACGATAACACAAAGGAAAAATGACCCTGTCCCTGTAACATCCGAAAAGATTGAGAAAAACAGAGCATGTATAAGATATAGTTCCAGTGAAATGCTCCCCAAAATTGATAAGAATTTATTTCCTATCTTAAGCTTTAAGCCAATGAGCAAAAGAAGCAAAACAAAGAAAAATACCATGGGGAACTGCACTGCAAGACACCTAAGCTTGTCATCATAGCCCATATCAAGACCTGTCTCACTCCAGTATCCGTAGTTAAGGAGCATATACTCCGTTGCCCTGAACAATACTATGAAAAGACAAAAAACCGCTGCAATGAGCAAGTGATAGAATCGCTTCATATAATAAGTGATCCCATCCTTGAATTCGGAAAACAAAACACCTGTGGGGAACATAAATGCGGTATTGTACCACCACTCTCCCCGGAACCATCCGTCGCCGTGACCCAAAAGAAGTGAGGTGCAAACCATGACAGCCACAAGCAAAAACAAAAGTCCGATAGCGAGCCGCCTGTTTTTAATATATCTGAAAAGTAAATAGAAAATAAGGTATAGGACCACGATCTCAACAATATACCACATATGGCTATTTAAGAGGGTCCATCCTAAAAGACACGCCAAAAACTCCGGGATATCCATCATACCCTCTGTTGAAATCTCGTAAATAACAAAGATCAGATTTACAGTGTAAAATGGAATAAGGACTGTAGGAAGCCTTTTGGCGAGGAAGTCCTTGAGATAATCTTTTTTATTTCTGAAGCTCTCATAAAGCCCGAAACCGGAAAAGAAAAAGAATACTCCAACAAAGCCCACGCCAAAATCTTCAAGAACAGAAAGAAGTCCTGCCTCTCCAGCGCCGACCTGCTGAACGAGATGGTGAAAAACTATAAGTATTGAGAAAAAACCGAGGAGCATCTTGGATGTGGATCTGGACAAAAAATCTTCGTTCCAGCCACTGCCCTCGTCACCTACAAAACGGTACCTTTTTTTGTCAGGATCATAAATCTTTTCAGCATATCCCGTGTAGGTGATGCCGCAAAAAAGCGCATATAAGAACGGAAGCAGAAGTATCCATGGAGCAAAAGTCAGACTCTTCCACTTGTCCGAAAGATTACTCTGAGGCACAGGGCCGCTTGCCGGAGTCCCATAGGAATAATTGGAAAGATCTGTCTCTACAGCTGTGCAGACCTCATTGATAGCATTAGCATAATCCGGCTCTTTTGCGGACTCAGTATAGCACCTGATATCCAAAACCCTGCCGTCATGCTCGGTAAAATACTCTGCAACAACGCCGTAATCCAGATAAATATTGTCTTTTCTACTGTAACAAACCCTGTGAAAATCCAGATCCCCAAGAGTCAGATCATCATGTGTAAGTTCACTGGTGATACTATAAGACCCCTGAGACTCCTTTATGATGTCTTCTGCTTCAGAGTCGGAAATACCGGATTTATCGGAAAGAAAGTAAAATTCCCGGCACGAAGAATAGTCCTTGGAAACCGCCAAAAAATCCATATCCCGCTTTTTCATTTCAGAAACGATGCCCGAAATAGCACTGTCTCTGAAAAAACGGATATAATCCTTGGGGGTTACTATATTAAGATCAAGCGCCTTGACATGGGTCACAGCGCCGGAACGTTCATAAACAGTATATCCGAATTTTGACTTCTCATCGGTCTTGCTCCCGATAGTGATATAAACTACGAGGATCATTAAAAGAAAAATAAGAAACAGTATGCTTTTTTTCCACTTGACTAAAACCTTCATGCCTGTTTATATTTCCTTTTTGTCAACCGTAGCAAACCCGGACCCAAAAACGTCTTTTGCCCCGGATCAGCTTGCCCCTTTTATATAGATACGGATCTTATCCTCCGAAAATGACACAAACCGGCTGCTTGCATCATCACGGCCTTTCTCATCACACACAAGGATCCTGATATCCTCTGAGGGATCAAATTCATTCTTAATAGCTTCTATTACCGCGCCAAAAGCAGCAGACAATGCTTTATTTATATTGCCCTTCATCCACGTGATCTGAATCCAGCTGTTTTTCTCCTCCACAAGAACAGCAGCCACGATCTTGCCTTTTGCCTTGCAGATCATACTCACATCAGAAAAGCGCTCCGACTCAAAACCGGCCTCCGGCATCTGCAAAAGACCGTCTACACCCATATAGACCACAAATTTGCCCAGTTCTCCCGGATCCACCTGCTCTATGGTTACTATCTCCATATCCGCAAGTTCCGCTTCCGAGATGGACTCTGTTATGACTTCTCCAAGTTTTCCCGTTATAAAGCTATAGTGACTTGGAGACTTTGCAAACCTTCTCTTTTTAAAGAATTTCATGTCCGAATCCGGATTTACATCAAAAACATAAAAGGGAGGCGGAGAAGAAATATTGCTAACCCTATTTAGGAGCTCCGTCGCTATACCTCTGTTTCGATATTCCGGAATAGTATATAGCCTCCTGATACGGATATAATCCGGATATATGGATGCAGATAAAGTGCTAACCGCTATATCTGCTTCCTCGTCATAAACACCGAAGCAGGTAGCACTGCCGCTTCTCATATCAAAAAGATCCTCACCCGCAATAAGGCCAAGGTATTTTGATATGTTCTCCTCTCTTATCAGTTCAAGTACCATATTATCCCCCTGAATAAATGCTTTTTATTTCATGTCGTAAATTGCTCTGTAGAAATAAAGGATGGGCCGAAAATCCGGAAGCAGTCTGTTAAGAAGTGCATCGGAACTATCATTGACGGTGGAAATGCGGATCACCACATCATCTTCGCCATAACCCATAGCACCCGGCACCCTCTTTTTCTTGGCCAGCTGTCGAAGGCAGTCAGCCACGTGAGCGATAAGCGCAAATATCTCCTTGGGACTCTTCCCGTAGCTCCAAACAAAGGGGATCTCCAGTGCACCTTCCTCAGATCCCTTTGCAACCATGATCGTAGCTACCGGCTGATGCTTATCCTTGGAAAAAGCAATAAACGAAAGGTCATCCAAATACTGCCCCATATCTTCCGCCCTGTAGTCACAATCGTTTTTCTGAAGTATAAGCTGAAGCTGATTCTTTTCTGTGGCCTTTGCCTCGCCATAGGAAAGGAAATCCACCTCCTTGATAAGCTTATCGGAGCCCACCATCATACTGTCCAGATCACTGATATGCCCCTCATATCTGGCGCCGGGCTGGCGGTCCAGAGAAAACATACCTGTGGCATTAAGTACACCGTACACCGCATCTCCATAGGGTGTGGCTGCGGAAAAATCACAGAATACTGCCTGCTCTGCATTAAGTGCCGCGCTGCAAAGATACTCTACCATCCCGGTAGCTATGCCTTTTCCCTGGAACTCATCAGAAACAGCCATATAAAGGATAGACACAGTATTTTCAAAACTTCTGCAAACAAGAACACCGCAGGCCTGATCATTTTCAGCTGCACCTACTACAAATAGTCCGGGATCGGACTCACGCATCATGGTATATATTTCCGGAACCAATGGTTCGAAAAGATGATAATCCTCGTTAGTTACATTAAAAAACTCGGCCATTTACTCTGGTCCTCCAATCAGTCCTTAGATGCACCGACCTTTTACGCCGGTCTCTCACTCTTAAACAAATACTCTCCGGTTGGCGAAAGCCGCTCCTGAAGCTTTGCTCTTTCCGTTTCGTCTTTTGTCGCATCAAGTCTTTGCTGTGTAAGTCTGCCCAAAAAAGCTTTGTACTCGGCCCTAAGCCCCTGCTTTCGAGCCAGCATATTGGCCTCAGCCTTGGCCCTGTCCTTGCCGGTAGGTCCGAAACGCTTATCAAGATAATCCTTGAAAAGCCCCATGAATTCCTCATCCGACATACCGCCCTGGGCAGTTTCCATCTTTTCAATATGTTCTTCCATGGCATCCAGATCCAGTGTCATCTGTCCTGCTGCATACATGCGGAAGATAACATTGTAGATCGTCTCATTGTTATGAGGGCAATAATGCTCATCCATATGCTGAGCATCATCTGAAAGGATCTTACGGAAGGATGCTTCCTTGTCGATGGAACAAAGCCTGTAGTCATCCCTTTGAAGGAAGTTTTCTCCCTTGGTATCGAAATTACAAAGCAGCCAGTCAAGTACATGCTCACGAAGGACCTGATCCGTTACAACCTTGGGAAGATCCGTAACCGGGTTTTTCTGCCATGAGAAAAGGTCTACTTTGCCATACTCAGGCTCATCCGCTTTCTGCGCAGGTGCGCTCCTTTCCAATGTGGAGACCTGCTCCTGGAAAGTACCCAGGATCTTACCATGATCATCCTTGGCAATAAAAGTAGGAACGTGGAAGGTTCCGCAGATCTTTTCCTGAAGAACCGCAGCGGCTGTCGTTACTTCCGCCCTCTCAGGAGTGCTTCCACCCATGCAGTTGATAGGCTCCTTAAATAAATAGCGCTTAAAGGTAGTCTGTCCGTTGACCAAAATAGGCTGCTCCCTGTCTTCAAAAATGTACATAGGCTTGGTGCCTCCGAAAAAGGCCCGGCCCACGTTTAGAAGTTTATGACCTGTTACCGGATGAACAAAAGTCGCATCCTCTCTTGAAAGGGGATTTACTCCGCGAAAATCCCTGCAAATACTTTTTGAAACATCATACCAGTAGTGTTTGGTCTGGGTCTTTTCCTCCTGCTTTTTCTCCTCTCCGGTCATATTCATGATGGAAAGTTGTTTTTTAAGTTTACTATACTCTATCTGAGCCTTTTCCTTTTCCTCCATGGCCTTCGCGCGTTCTTCGGATTCAAGGGGCAACATCCTGGCATATCTTGCATATGCCTCTGCAATATCCGCAGCTGCCATGACCCTGACATTTAATCTCTGATATTCAAACTTTCCGGGGATACTACCAAGTGCCACTTTACGCTGAGCTCTTATGGCCTCCAACTTAGTTTCAAGAACCTTTTTCTCTTTTGTGATATCCAGACCTATCATGTTATCAACATACGTCTGGCGGTTCATATTGGCTTCTTCATCTTCAGTCCTTGCCACGCGCATCTTCTCTTCAGCTTCTTTTTGCCTCTTGCGATCAAAGTATCCGTTTTTCTTAACGCCTGTTGCACGCAAATGAGCTGCGCCGGTGCTTCCGCGCATCTGCTCGGTTATCTTCTGGTAGGATAGACTGGTATAATCATATTTTGCTTCGTAATCCCACTCATTAAGCTGTACAGTATCAAGGGTCTGGGCCTGTATCTGTATCAGATCCTGCTGTCGTTTAAGTTTTAATTCATCGCCCATATCTATCGCTCCTTATGATTTATAACACGATTCCAAAAAGACGTTACGTAAAAAACTATACCGGATATGATGCCGAATAAATGTTGATAGGTATCGCTCCGGGAAACAGCTTTCTTGCAATGCCGTCCGATGTCGGGTTTACTGCATCAAATACCAAGTCCGAATTCGGATACTTGCTAACGATCATTTTCCTGAGATCTCCCATGAGCGAGATCATCTCCATGGGATTAGTACTGAAAAGGTATGACAGTTCCAGATCCCCGTCATCTCTTTTTTGAATGAAAATGACAGTCTGGGGATCATCCTCCGCTCCGGAAAAAAGACAAAGCTCCGGAACACAGCTTTCCTCCCATTTCTCGGGATCTTCTATGTCAAAACCGTTTTCCAGATCCTCAAGCCTCGCCATAACCGCCCGTCTTGCCCTGTCGGACTGATCAAAGAATTCATGACGAGGCAGCTTGCTTTTAACCTCTTTTTGCAGAGCTTTCGAATTCATAAGCTCTCTTGAACTGATATAATACCTGTCAAATAGATACTCGGTATCAAACTCATCCAGCGATAAGAAGAAATTATAAATACCCGAGTTTTTCCTAACCTCAAATCTGGCACTGACCGGGCAGATACCTGTGTTTTTGATGGCGGAGAGGGCCTCCCTTATAAGCCCTGTCCCCACTCCCTTTCTTCTTGAAGCAGCTTCCACAAAGATCCAGTCAATGATGCACTCATACCCAAGTGACACGTAAGATATCACTCCGTGCACCACCCCGTCGTTATCGTATGCCCCAAGAGTAATACGCGTTCCTTCGGTGTAATAATCCTCCGGAAGAATGTGGGAAAAAAAATCAAAATTTTCTTTTGAAACCAGTATGTGATTCATTTGGAACTATCCTTTTTTTTCGGTAAATTTTCATATGCTTCCCTATACAGAACATCAACATAAGTCGCCATCACTTCCGGAGGGAATCCTTCCTGATCATCCTTTTTCATTATCTTGCAGTTTTCCATAAGCTGAACATCAAGTCCCATCGTAACTCCGCAATGAACAGTCTCGTAATTGATCATGCGACTGATCGCCAGCGCTTTGGCATCTACTTCCGGATCTGCATCCATAAGTCCCTTAGCAAAGCTCGATATTTTCACAAAATTGTCAAGCTGAAGACCTACACGTGAAACCATGGCTGCTTTAGCGGGCTCATTCTTCATAAGATCGATAAACCATCCCTCTTTCAACTGCTCCGGTGTTGGAAACTCAAAATCATCCAAAAATTTTTTTACATCCGCAAATGAATCCCGCAGAATCTGTTCTATCTTTTCCTGATCCCCGACTTCAAATGCTTTTAATCTGTCCAGGTTTTCCTGATGAAGCCTTGCATCCTCCTCAGTTAATGGAACCCAGTTTTCATCATAGTGGACATTATGCATCAAAAGTCCCACCTGTCTAGAAAGGTTCCATTCCGTTGCATTACCTGTAAAAGTCGGGTTTTTAAGAGTTTTTTTATAGGCCATTATTATCTCAGGGTGATTTGCAAAAGTATTCTCCTTTGTTATGGTTTTATATAGTTCGTAGCTTTCATCCGTAACAGTGTCATTTTGCTGCCTGATTTCTTCGATCGAAAGCGGAACATTTTTGCTCTTTACGGTAGCTAGCGTTTTCGCGACCTCATCATATCCCTCTTTCTCCCTAGCAAGCGTGTTACCTATCATATTATCAACGATCATCTTATAATCGCCGGCGCTCGCTTTTAAGTTATCCTTTTTCATTGCCTTATATACGGCTTTATCACCGACCCCGATCCATTGCACCCCATGTGCTACGATAATAGCGGGGCTCAAGCAGTTTGCTATAGTTGCCATATATCTTGCTTTGGCATCCAAAAGAGGGTGCGCTTTAATATATGCCTCCGCAAAAGGATCAGCATCCTTTAGGTTATCAAGGGTAGTAGCTTTATGTATCAGCTCATAAAAGCCAAAAGGATCCTTTTCCAAAAAATACATGGGCCCTTTTTCCTTGAGTTCCTCAAAAGGCGGGAGTTCTATTTTTTCGTATTCCTCAAAGACTTTTAGCATCATCTCACGGCGCTCTGCCTCTTTTGTCTCGTCTGATATTGCTTCAAGCCATTTGTGATTCCATTCTTCCTTTTCCTGTTCTTCCTTATTAATAGGTTGCCCGTTAGCGTCGCGTTTTATATAATGGCAGACAAACATATTTAACCTGTCTGCTGCACCTCCGGGATACTTTCGGAAAACACCCTTTCTTTGAGATTCTGTTACTGCAGACAAGAACTCCGGCCTATTTGACTCGGCAACAAACTGGTTCATGTATGTCATTACCACTAAAGCATCTTCTGTAAAGTCCGGATTATCCTTGCGCTGTTCCGCCAGTTTTGCAGCAACTACTTTAGGATCATCAAGCCCATTGCCTTCCTTCCATTTCTCTTCAACAGACTTAGTATGCTTAAGCAGGGTTTTTTCTGCATCATCGATCTCCTTGTCCAGCTTTTTAAGTATCTTTTCGTACTCTGCGCCACCTGTCGCCCCAAGAAGATTCTGAAGCTGGCTTTTCAGCTCGGTATAACAGGAGATAGTGGCCTTTGCCACGCGATATGCCTCGTTTTCAGGACTTGTAGACTTTGCCTTGGCAGCTTTTTTCATGCCGTCAAGACGATAACCCATTATCTTTGCCCTGTTTTTATAAATATCAGCGGGCGATTTTCCCTCCTCATTAAACTTATTTTCCTGATCAAGAGCCTTTTTAAAGCTGCTGGCTGCATCCTTGGAATAATGCTTGCGCTTTCTGGCAGAATGATTATCATGCATCTTGGCAAAATCCGAGATGGCGCCACCCTCATCAGCCCCCATCCTGGAATACTTATCTACCTTGGCCTCAAGAAGATCCTGACTGGCAAAATAATATTCTGTCCTGTCAGCATAGGAGGTGCTATCCGTGCGCTCCTGCAGGCTTGTTCTTAAATTCTCGCTTGAAGAATGGCGAAGATCATAACCCTCTTCGCTCCCAAGATCTATAGTTTTCTTTTTATCAATAAATACTTCCTTATTTTGCCTTAGCGTTTCAAACTTTTGCTCATCACCCATCTTAACACCCTCCGTTAATATGCTCTTATGTACCCCTCTACGAAATAAACAACGTTACAACGCAAACTTTCACATATACGAAATAGATTATACATTATGAATATGCACAAAATCTATATAAATATGTAGTTTTTGCCACATTATTACCCGTGTTTTAAACATAATAGTTTACGTGATTCCCGGCTTCATGATATAATATAAGTATCTATGTGTAGTACAACGAAAGGGGAACATATGGAAAACAGCGCAGCTAATGACATCAAAAAACTGCACCGTAATAACCTTATCGTAGTCTGGGGCGGTACCGCTGCCATGACAGCTACGACTTTTATCAGCCTCGGCCTTAGCACAACAGGCATACTTGCCATTGCAGTAATGGTCCTTTCTGCGCTCATAGGTACCATTGCATATAAGGTCGTTCCTTCAGATCATGTCAAGGGACTGGTTATTATCACCGCTCCAGCCATAGCAACTCTGATCTATTCCTTTGTATGCGGTGGAAATTCACTGGCTTTTTTGGCGGACTATCTGTTCCTTGCCATGACAACCCAGTATTTTGATACTTCCTATGTTCGCAGATTTACCATCATAATGGGTATCCCTTCCGTCATCGCACTTTTTGTAAGCCCCAAGATCATCGATGGTTCAGACGGATCCATGATAGGCGGTATCGTTAAGGAGCTTATCTTCTTCTTTATGGCTGCAGCACTTTTCATGGCTGTAAAACGCGGCCGCTCCTTTGTTGACGCCTCAGAAGCCACGCTGGACATCGTAAGAAATCAGGGTAGCGCTGCCAACGAGGTTGCCGCAAGTCTTAACAGTGCCATCCAGGAATGCCGTTCCAACGTAAAAGAAATATCTGCCGGAGCCCAGCTTGTCAGCGAAGCTTCCGATCAGATGGGCGATGTGGTGGAAAACAGCGGTGCTGCCACGGTTGCCGTTTCCAACATGATAAAATCCGCCTCCACCGAGATAGACAAGAACTACGAGATGGCCCAGCAGCTTGAGGATTCCTTCGGCTATGTGGAAAAGGCTGTTTCCGGCGGTTCTCAGGAGGCCCGCTCCGTTCGGAAAAACATCAGCGACATGGCCGAAACCGTTGCCAGCGCAAAGGGTGCTATGGAATCTCTTTTGGAAGAGATGAAGACCATCGACTCCATCACAGGAGAGATCAACGAGATCGCAGGACAGACCAATCTTCTTTCCCTTAACGCTTCCATCGAGGCCGCCCGCGCAGGCGAGCACGGCAAGGGATTTGCAGTTGTAGCCGATGAGATCAGAGCACTTGCAGAGCAAAGTTCCAATGCTTCAGATGACATCCGCAAGATCATAGAGGGTCTCCAGAACACTACCAACGACGTTTCAAGCCGGATCAATGCCGGCGTTGAGGCCGCCAATGACGGCGCCGAGCGAATGGGGGCTCTAATAGACGTATTCAACGATATCACAGAATCAACCGATGGTGCCCGTATGGTGGTTAAGCAGGAGTATGAGGCTATCGAAGCCGTTAAATCAGACTTTGACGAGATCCGCAACGAGATCGACACTCTTGTAGCTTCTACCGAGGAGACTTCGGCCATGATCCAGGATATCTCCAAATCCGTCAGCGAGCAGAACGACTCCATGTCCACTCTTGAAAATGAGATCGCCAACATCTCTTCCATTTCCAAAGACCTTCAGGAACAGTTCAGCTGATCAGTATATACAAAAAGAAACATGGCTGTGGGATCACAGCCATGTTTTTAATGTCCCGGTTTTCCCATCAAAGACAAAACCCTGGGCCAAAAAGCATCTTTTCAGTTCAACCATATCGGAAAAAGGTTCCCTGTCTGCAGAATCGTTTTCCTGCTCAGGGACAACCTCATCCACATCTTCGGGAAGGTTTACGGTAACCCTCCCGGCCCCGGACTTCCCGGCGATCTGAACAACAGAGTCGATGAGCATCGCTCCGCCCTTTTCATAACGATACTCTTCTTTTACAAAGAGCCAATCAATATCCAAAGCAAGGGTGCTCTTTCCCTCCTCAAGAAAACCGGCATAAAACTGAAGGAAACCGGCAGGCTCCATATTCATGGACTCATCAAAAAGCCCTATCGTATAGTATCCCTCTTCTCCAATCTTGTCTGTGATCTCCTTGGGGACAAAGTCCGAAACCAGACCTTTATTGTTCTCATGTAATGTGAATATCTCCATACTTAAAGTCCCAGCCTTTCGAACATGCAAACCAATCTGGTACGTTTAACAAGCAAAGTCTTGTCATCTGTTTTGCCCGAGTGATTTTCCAGGTATCTTTCACATTTTGCAATAAGATCGTCATACCACCCGCCTACAAGCTCCAGATCATCGGAAGCTTTTGCTGCGATAAGCGAAGCCAACCCGTCGGCAACAGCCTGAAATTCAATCTCGGCCCCTTTTCCTTTTTTTGCAGTAAGGGCAGCTGATAATGCCCCAAGTCCGGGTTCCAAAGTCTTTTTCCCGACTGTAAAGGGCTTGCTTACGGCTGTTTCCATCTTTACAACATTGGTAAGATCCGTATAAGTGATATCGCCCAAAGGCTTGCCGGCACTTAGGAGCAGTTTAATGCAACCAAGGATCTTGTCATTGTCCATGTCGCTTCGCTCATCATTTTTAAAGGCATAGAATTCCCAGAAAAGCGCATCATTTACAGCCTTCATATATTTCTTAGAAGTACTGCTATTGCTTACGCCCCTGTCGTAGTACCTCTGAAGCTCCGGCTCCAGTTCGCGCTGCATCTTGCCTGCTATGGCATTGTAACGGGAAATAAAACCACTACGCAGTATAACATCTGCAGGCATACTCGGGTCTTTTTCCTTTAATCGCCGTTTATAATCCGATACATCTACGGAAGAAAAAACCGGCTCATCCCTAAGGGCTACTATCTCCCGAAGTGTCTTGGCAAATTTCTGCTCAGGCTCTGTCTCCGGGATCTTTTTACCGGTTAGTCGCTGCGAAAGATCCGTTGTCGTTTGGGGAATAACCGCTATATCCAGTAATCCTGAAAGGAATACCTCCATCTCCCGAGGATCCTTTTCAATATATTTAGGCGGCGGCAGGGTAGCCCGTTTTTCTATCTTTTCTCTTTCGGCTGCCTCACGCTGGGACTTTGCCTCCTTCTTTTCTCTCTTCTTTTTGGCTGCACTTTCTGCCTCTCCCGAGAGGATATCCTTTTCCTGCTTAGCTAGCAGATCTCTTTTAGCCGCAACACAAAGAGCGCTGATCCATACATCCTCTTTTTCTATGCCGTTTTGTATGCAATAGTCCATAAGGCGCTGGAGCGCTTTAGAGTCCGCTTTCGCGACACGAACATCCGAATAATCCAGGAAGAATCCATACTCTTCGTTTATGATCTTAAGGTATCTCTTGACGATCTTCTTTCTATTTCTGCCTACGGAATTAAGGGATCCCTTTAGGAACTTTTTGCCTTGCACTTCTAAATATGTATCACAGCAGTGCTTAAGGTGTGCAATAGCATGAAGGAAACCGTCGATTCCCTCGCTTACATCTTTTACCAGCTCACGACTCACTTGACGGCTAGCTTCGTACGTAGCGTCGATCAGCGTATCTAATTCCTGACCGTTATCTTCTTTTTCATAAGTCGAATCAAATAAATCGTCTTCGACATCGCCAAGAAGCTCTGTCCCTGTCCTTTGGCAAAGCTCCTCCCTTGTAAAAGGAACCCGCGCATACATTTCCTCGATCGTACTTTCCTTGGCCTTTCCGGTCTTTTGGGCAATATAGATCGTCTCCTTAAAAAGATCGTCAAATACAAGCTCAAAGGATCTGTCAGTCCCCTTAGCCATGGAGCGCTGCGCCCAGGTACGCATGGCCATAACATGTTCCCTGTATATCTTTTCCTGATAGTATGTCGCCTGAAGAAGAGCACTTACGGCAATGCGGTTTTGGATATCTTTAGGATCATCTGAGAGTATAAGATACGCCTTACATTTTTTACGGACTATATCAATAGGATCAAACTCCGCTTCGATCTCCATTTCAAAGTCCTCCACACTTTCGGAAAATTTAACCTCTTCTGATCTGTATGAATTAAATTTATTGATCTCTTCCGTAATACCGCCAAGAGTCTCCTTGAGCTTTTTTGCCTGCTTACCAACAGGCTCACCTATCCTGCCTGCGAGAGTAAGAAGAGGCACCAGCATGCCGCTGGTATTTACACTAAGATCTCTCGTCTGGGTTGTCTCTGCGATCTTGGGATCAAGCAGTTTATGGATCTTGCCTGCCTGGCTTGTGGCATAGGCTGACAATACCTTAGGATTCTCCACAAGCTCCGCATAATCATCCTCATCTTTAAACATTTCAGGAAGAGGCGCATCCTCCGGCCCTATTCTCTCCAAGATCCATTTCTTAAGGCTGTTAAGCCTAAGGACAGCGGCCGCGCGCTCCTCCTGATCGAGGACACCCGTCATCATATCCAAAAGAGTCTGTTCATCAAGACCCAATATTGACTGCACAAGTTTAAAATCGATCCAGGTACCCTCCGGAGCTTCAAATTCCTTAAATTCTTTTCCGAATCCGGACTTGGCCAGCTCATGAGTTTGTGTCTGGATCCTTCCAAGAACAAGTCCGCTTGCACACTCTATTTTGTCCAGTCCAAAACCTTCTGCACTGTCCCTGTTTATTCCGCAAAGATAATCAATAAAAGGTATGGCTAAAAGGTCTCTTAGATAATCTGCACCGTATGAAGTCTTTCGCTCGGGAAGCACATCCTCCCCGGGCCTTGCACCTATATCATGGCTCATCTCGTACTGATACTGAGACAGACTTTTCTTTGTAATCCCGGTGGTAACAACACCGGTAACAACATTGTCCCCTACCAGCATAGTGGTCATGCGGGTGCTCATCTCTTCACCGCCGGCAAGTCTGCCAAAACCGAGTTTCTGCGCAAGAGTACTCATCGCAACTATCCGTCGGCAGCCCTTGAGCTCAGCCTCCGTAGTAGCAAAGGTGATCATCTCACGCTTTTCGGAACCACGATAAACCACTTCTCCCGTATTAGCGTCAGCATGCATATTGATATAGAACTTATCCCTGTTTGTATCAATGGCACGAAGACGACCATGATGAAGGATATCGTCCCATTTTAATTTGACGCTGGCTGTATTTGCATCCAGTAGCTTTTTCTCATCAAAGCAGTTGATGGCCGAATCCTCCAGCATCTCCATCTCAGACATAGCTGCCCGAAGGAGCCTTTGGGCCATGCTCTTTCTGCTCTTGCCGGCTATAGTATGAGGGTTTTTACTTTTTGCAAGATAGGTCTCACAGGCTGCAATAAGCGCCTTGTATTTTCCGACCAAAACCCCGCATGCATCCCTTATATCCTCATAGGACGTAAAGGTGACCTCAACATCAAACTGCGCGGAAAGATCCGTAAGCTTGCCCTTTAAGTTCTGCATCTCCGCTGAATTACTACCGTTGTATCGCTGATACTTCCACTTCGTATCAAGATCATGCTTAAGGGATGCTATACTAAATCCACTCGTAACCGAAATATAAGAATCTGTTACGGGTTCCACATCATCTTTCTGGCGCTCTCCTATCTGAGCCGTCCTAACCTGGGCAATAGTTGTCGCCTTTTCTACATGATCTCTGAATTCATCGCGCTTTTTTTTGTGCGCATCAAGAATAGGCTTACCCTTCCTTAGCTGCTCCACATCGGCAAGGCTGACAAGAGGTGCGTTTTCCTGTGAAAGCTCCTCTTCACTACGATGTATGGTAAGATTTTGCGCTACCTGTGACTCAAATAATTCTTCGCTGTCCATATGTATCCCCCTCTTTTAATAAAGCGAGTCCAAAGTACGATTTCGGACCTTAAATATCTAAATCCGTGTTGCACAAGATTGTAGCACAAAAACCCGGCGCCTGCAATTTGCAGCGCCGGGTTCTTACGTGGCCCTTCCAGTACCTATTTTATCCTATAGAATCTGTTTTTATTATGAACTTTACTTTTCCGCTCATGTCCTTACCGATACCGGAGAAGTTATTGTATGCTTTTCCTGAGTCTACCACTCTTTCAAGATGATCCATATATGATCCCAGATCCTCATCAGAAAGTTCATCAGACATATCGTTTACTCCATCATAAAGCTCTTTTGTTCCGTCGTGAAGCTTTCCTACTCCGTCTGTATATTTTAAGAGTCCATCTGTAAGATCCTTTGATCCTGATGAAAGCTTTTCAATTGCGGGGGCAAGAGCATCGAAACTTGAAATAAGTTTGTTGACTCCGTTTGTATAGTCCTTTATGCTTCCTGAAGCCTCGGAGATCTGTTTTGCACCGTTTGCAAGCTCATCCACATCGGCCTTACCGTTTTTGTCTGCATCTGTCTTTTTAGCCTCTGCAAGTGATGACTTGACCTGAAGCTCGATACCGTCAGCCTCAACATATCTTCCTGCATATACACCGTACTTCATTACGGCTCCCACAAGGATCTGTGATGCGTTTTCGGTAACGGCCTTTGTTACAGCCTCTGTAACCTGCTTTGTATATGCCTCAGTTACTTCCTTTGTTACCTTCTCGGTATAAGTGTCTGTAACCTTCTTAGTGATTGCTGCGATAGTCTCCTCGTCCGTAGCACCCGACTGTTTTACAGTTGCCTCGATAGTCTTTTGGATCTCAGGTGCAAGTGATTCCATCTTGCTCTTTATTGTTGCCTCGATCTCGGACTTTTTGGACTCCATAGTGGACTTGACCTGGGCTTCTGCTGTTGCCTTTAAAAGAGCCTGGGAATTGGCCGTAATGGCATTTGCTCCGTTTGTAAGCTTCTTATTCATCTCCTCCTGGGAATCAGCTGCTCCGGGAAGATACTTTGATACGTCCTGTCCGGGGAATACTTCAGTTTCAAGAGTGCTTCGGATCTCGGATTTTTCCTTTTCCATCGAACCAAGCATGGTATCCATGGAACTGTTCATGGTATCCATATACTTAAGGGTTCCATTGGCTACATCTCCGGCACCCTTTGCAAATTTGTTAACGTCAGATGAAGCGCTTTCCAGCTCACTTACATCCGCACCGGAGAGTTTTCCGTTTATTGTAGAAAGAGCGTCCGAAATCTTACCCGCACCGTCATTAAGATCACCTGATTTTTCATCCAGTTTAAGTGCGCCGTCGTTGAGTTTCTTTGTTCCGTCCGTAAGATCTTCAACGCCGTCCGAGAGCTTCTCAAGATCATCCTTAAGATCATCAAGTTCGTCATTGTTCTGGGCATCAAGAGCCTCGGAAAGGATATCCGGAATAGCAAGTGTCATGGTCATATCAAGAGAAAAGTCCGTTACATCTGCTTCTATCTCAACGTTGGCCGGAAGTGCGTCTGCACCTTTCCCATTAAAGCTAAGCTCCTCGGAAAGGCCGGGGAAGGCGTATCCGATGGCCATAGTGTTCTTGCCCTCTGACATAACATGACCGTTTGATACGGTAACGTTAGTAAACTTATCTGACGAAAGGATAACTCCCGTAACCATGGTAAAAGGTACTATGGTCTCCTTGCCGTCAACTGTTGTTGTTGCATTGTTTGTATAGTCAAATCTCATTACAAGGTGGCCGCTCTTGCCTGCAACCTCATCTGCGCTCATCTTTTTTCCGTCAATACTGTATGTAACCTTGACGCCTACAGGGATCTCCTTTGAGCTCTTGCCCTGATAATAGATATCCGCTCCGTTTGCGCTCCAGTCAACGCTTTCTCCGTTTTGAGAAAAGGTCTCCTCACCCTTAACGTTTTCGATATCGGAAAGTGTGGAAAGGTCAGCTATGGAGCCGTCTCCATTTCCGTTCCTGAGCCAGTCCGATACGATGGTTTCCTTGACGGATCCGTTATTATCTGCAAATACATATACTGTCTCATCCTTTTGAGTTCCTTCAACGTTGCCTGAACTTGATGACAGTGCGCTAGTGATGGCGCTTTCAAGATCCTTTGCATCTTCCTCGTTTTCTATATTGGAAGACTCCGTAGACTGTGATGCCTCAACGATCCCGGGCACACCTCTATTTGCCGTGCAAAAACCAACTGCCGTTACAACCATAGCAGCCGCCGTAATACCACCGATGGCTTTTATCATTAATCTCTTATCTGACATAATGTTCCTCCTTATCTCTATGAGATTCGTAATTCTTCTCTTGCTTTTGCCGTGATCCCTTTAAATCCGGTTGTGGTATGGATAATGATTCCATCGAAAAGCATAAGCATCGACGGAAGGATGAATACCACAACTACCATGGAGATCAGAGCACCTCTTGCCATAAGCACGCAAAGGGAACTTATAAGATCTACCTCTGAATAGATACCAACGCCGATAGTTGCCGCAAAGAACGAAAGTGCCGAGATCACTATGGATCTTGCCGAAGACTGGGCTGCTATGGAGATGGACTCCTTTTTATCCAGACCCTTTTTCCTTTCCTTTTGGTACCTTGTCGTCATAAGGATCGCATAATCCACCGTGGATCCAAGCTGGATCGTACCTATTACTATGGATGCGATAAACGGAAGCTTTGTTCCCGTATAGCAAGGGATTCCCATGTTGATAAATATCGCAAGTTCAATAACACCAACCAGGATAACCGGAAGGGATATGGACTTAAATACAAGAAGAATGATAAGGAATACAAGGCCGATGGATACAACATTTACCACTGCAAAGTCATGTGCTGTTATATCTATAAGGTCCTTTGTACAGGGCGCCTCACCTATGAGCATTCCGCCCTCGTCATAGTCCTTTAAGATCTTTTTAAGGGTATCGATCTGGGCATTGATCTCATCGGACGCTACCTTGTACTCACTGGATATAAGCATCAGTTTCCAGTTATCACTTTGAAGCTTATCTGTAATGTCACCTGAGATAAATGAATCCGGTATGCTTCCGCCTGCTATGGAATCAAGTCCCAAAACAGACTTAACACCATCCACCTTTTCCATCTCATCTGCCATCTGCCTGATGCTCTTGCTGTCCGTATCAGCATTCAAAAGAAGCATATGAACCGTTCCCATTTCAAAGGTATCACCCAGCTTCTCATTGGACTTTACACTATCAAGATATTCGGGAAGGGTTGAATCCAGCTGATAGTACACTTTTGCATGTCTTTGTCCGTATACCGCAGGGACAAGTAGTACACAAAAGATAACGATAAATACCGGATAAAACCTCGAAACGAAGTTCCCAAGACCCTTGAAATCCGGAAGAAGTGAACGATGCCTCGTTTTCATGATGGGCTTTTCAAAAACAAGTACCAGCGAAGGAAGGATCGTTACACATGCGATAACGCCAAAGATAACGCCCTTTGCCATTACTATTCCGATATCAAGTCCCAGAGTAAAGCTCATAAAGCAAAGTGCCACGAATCCGGCAACGGTTGTGACCGAACTTCCCAGAACCGATGTAAACGTGTTTGATATGGCGTGTGCCATGGCTCTTTCGTCGTCATCCGGAAAACGCTCCTGGTTTTCTTTGAAGCTGTTCCAAAGGAAGATGGAATAGTCCATGGTAACTCCCAGCTGAAGTACCGCCGCAAGAGCCTTTGTGATATATGAAACCTGTCCCAGGAAAAAGTTGGTCCCAAGGTTATAAAGGATGGCCATACCAATGGATGCAAGGAAGATAAAAGGAACTATGAATGAATCCATGGTAAGGGAAAGTACTATTACCGAAAGAAGAACGGCGATACCAACGTAAATCGGTTCCTCTTTTTCTGTCAGATCCTTTGTATCCGTAACTATGGAAGACATCCCCGCAAGGAAGCAATCCTTGTTTGCTATCTTTCTGATATTCCTTACGGCTTCCATGGTTCCGTCCTCAGACGTGGTCTCATCAAAAATGACCATCATAAGAGTTGCGTCCCCATTGTTAAATGCCTCATATACGTTATTGGGAAGTATTTCCATGGGAACAGAAAGATCCATGACCGAATCGTACCAGATCACGTTCTCCACGTGCTCTACTTCCATTATCTTTGCCTTCATCTCTGAAGCCTGCAGGGGAGTCATCCCCTCCACAACGAGCATGGAATATGCTCCCGTACCAAACTCGTCCTTAAGGATATCCTGCCCCTTCATGGTCTCAATATCCTTTGGAAGATATGAAAGGATATCATAATTGACTCTGGTCCCCATGTAACCTATCAGTGCCGGGATGAGCAAAAGGACACTGATTATAAGGATGGGTATCCTGGCCTTAACTACAGCCTTTCCAAAATTGATCATAAGCTTCGCCTCTTTTCCAAAAACTGATTGACACCAATATAATATTGATGTATCTTGAAAATGACCATTGGTCAATTCCTTCGACGAACCCTATTATAATCAAAACTGACCAAAAGTCAATATTTTATTTTAAAAAACTTGCGGAGGCCCAAAATGAGCAAAGTTCTGGCAAAAAAGGCACAAAAAAAAGACGCACTTTATAATGCGGCTTTTGATCTTTTCACACGTAAAGACGACTCCGATACGTCCATTTCCGATATAGCCAAAAAGGCCGGTGTAGGTAAAGGGACCTTTTATCTTTATTTTAAAGACAAATACGATATCAAAAACAAGCTCGTCGCAAGAAAAGCTCATTCCATAATCCAAAAGGCCGGCGAGGCTCTTGCGGCAGCAGATATCCCGGGGCTTGAGGATAAGCTTATATTCCTTGTAGACAATGTTATCGATCAGCTCAGCGGCAATCCCGCCCTGCTGCGATTCATTTCCAAGAACCTAAGCTGGGGTATCTTTAAGAACGCCATGACCGAGGAAAACGGCGAGATAGACGAAAACTATACCTATGTCCTCGATCTTCTGATGGAAAACGCAAAAGAAACCCATACTGACCCGGATATACTGATATATCTTATAGTAGAGCTGGTAGGATCCTCCATCTACGGATCCATCCTATACTCCGAGCCAGTCTCCATAGAGGAACTGAAACCCCATCTTTTCAATACCATAAGGCTTCTTACAAGAGCAAAGGAGAAATGAAAAAACAGGGTACCCTTTCGGGTACCCTGCGATCGTCATATACTTATGAATGATTTGACGTTCCGGCAACAACCTGGCCCTCATGTGACCATGTACGCGTATCCGCAGATGTCTGCCAGTAAATATAATCGCCAACATGAACTGTGCTGATATCACGATGCTGGGTATAGCTGCCATCAGTAAAGAGTGTGCAGGGAAGCTCAACGTTGTGAAGGGAATCCCTGGTCTTGATCTCTGTCATCTTAACAGCAACTCCGGCCTCATTGGTCTCAATATACTGATGATCCACCTGACCACAGTATTTAATATTATGACCCAATCCCTGATCAGGTCTTATCTTGTCATCACCGCTCTGGCTTCCGCCCATAACCTGGCATGCAACTCCCCAGCAAGCAGCCACATATTCATTGGCAACAAAAGGTGTTACAGCTGCCTTCGGGCATGCCCAAACTTTCTTATCCATAGTTTCCTCCCCTAAATTGTTACTACAAAAAACGAA
>JAEELH010000121.1 GCA_016288825.1 Lachnospiraceae bacterium
CGTTATGAAGTCTTTGGGTATTACAGGCCGCACCCTTACACCCGCAGAACTTGAGTATGTGGGCAGGTGGTTCCATGAGTGGGGATTCTCCATAGATATGGTTCAGGAGGCTTGCACCAGAACTATACTTGCTACCGGTCGTCCTCAGATGTCATATGCAGACAGGATCCTTTCCGGATGGCGTGAAGAGGGTATTACAGACAGAGGTCAGCTTCCCGCTTCGGACAAGAGGCGTCAGGAGCAGTACAGACTGCAGAGTGCGCCCCGCAAGCGTCAGAGGAATGCCACGGTCGGCTTCCACAACTTTTCAGAAAACGAATATGACGTAGCTGCCCTGGAGAGCCAGGTTCTTCGTCGCAATTATCAGTGAGGGAGATATGGCACTTTCTAATGAAGCATTCGGGCAGATAATGCGCGAGTATGAGATCAGACTTCGCGATCGCTCAGACCTCATTGAGGAGAGGCGAAAAGAAGTTTATTCCGCCATCCCTGAGCTTGCATCCATTGATAAGGATATTGCTGCCAGAGGGCGTGAGCAATTGGCGGGACTATTGTCAGAGGGATCGCATTCCTCAGGATCTTCAACTAAGTATCACGACTATATAGAGTCTCAGATTTCCAGGAAGTCCGCTCTTATGTCCGAACACGGATATCCGGCAGATTATCTGGATCCTCCCTTTGAGTGTGAGGACTGCCACGATACCGGATTTATCGGACATGAAAAGTGTCATTGCCTTAGACAGCGTATCCTGGACATGTCTTACAAACAGCAGCCCCTCATGGCACAGCTGGAGGGAGCTGAGTTTGATGATTTCCTTCTTGACTATTATCCGGCTGACAGGTACGATAAGTCTACAGGGGTATCTTCCAGAGAAAGGGCCACTCAGGCACTTCAGGATGCCAGGACTTATGCGGAAGATCCCGGAGATCATTCCGGTAATTTCGTTATCTACGGTACCCCGGGTTCGGGCAAGACCTTTTTATCCTGTTGCATAGGCAATGCCCTTCGCAAACAGGGACACACAGTGGTATATCAGACAGCAGGGAGACTTTTTGAGCTCATGTCTGATCACACTTTTCGCAGAGACAGCAGACAGGACAGCAGTCGTTACAGTGACATCTTTGACTGCGACCTGTTGATCATAGATGATCTGGGTACGGAGCTGACCAATTCCTATACCCAGGGAGCGCTTTTTGATCTTTTGAATTACCGCATGATAGCAGGCAGAGATACTATTGTTTCTACCAATCTGTCAATGCAGGAGATCCTTGATACCTATACGGGCAGGATCTTTTCAAGAATGCTGGAGAGATACAATTGGCTTCATCTTTTCGGAGCCGATGTTCGTATCATAAAGTCCACCGGAGACTCTGTGAAGTCACGGGGGACAGATAGACCATAATTATTTTTTAAAAAGGAGAAAACAATGCCTCGCAATGATGACATCCTGGCAACCCGCAAACCATACGCCCCTGTAGGGCTCATTTCTCTCAAGAGTATGGAGGAGATGGGCAACAAGGTAGATGAGTACCTTGTTAAGTGGCGTGCCAACCGCAATTCAGACCATCTTGATGATCTGACCATGCTTCGCTATCGTAGCAATTCCTATCAGGTTTCTGTTTCAACACCCAGATTCGGAAGCGGCGAGGCCAAGGGTACGATCAATGAGTCTGTTCGCGGACTGGATCTTTACATCATGGTTGATGTGACCAATTATTCCCTTACATACACGGTTTGCGGCCACGAGAATCATATGTCTCCGGATGATCATTTTGCTGATCTTAAGAGGATCATCGCTGCTGTTGGCGGCAAGGCAAAGCGTATTACCGTTATCCTTCCCTTCCTTTATGAGGGACGTCAGCATCGCAGGAGCGCCAGGGAGTCTCTGGACTGCGCTGTTGCACTGCAGGAACTTATAGCTATGGGTGTTGACAGTATCATCACCTTTGATGCACATGATCCCAGAGTCCAGAATGCCATCCCGCTTCACGGATTTGAGACAGTTACCCCTGCATACCAGTTTATCAAGGGTATCCTCAAGAGCGTCAAGGATCTCAAGATCGACAATGACCATCTTATGATCATCAGCCCTGATGAGGGTGGAACCAATCGTGCCGTATATATGGCTTCAGTACTTGGTGTAGACATGGGTATGTTCTACAAGAGACGTGACTACAGCCGTATCGTTGACGGCCGCAACCCCATCGTTGCTCATGAGTTTCTGGGAACTTCTGTTGAGGGCAAGGATGTGATCATCGTTGACGATATGATCTCTTCCGGCGAGAGTATGATCGATGTTGCAAGAGAGCTGAAAAAGCGCAAAGCCAACAGGATCTTTGCTGTGTCAACTTTCGGACTTTTCACCAGTGGCCTTGAGAGTTTTGACAAGGCAGTAGAGGAGGGCATCATCTATAAGGTGGTTACCACCAACCTGGTTTATCAGACTCCTGAGCTTCTGAGCAGAGATTATTACATCAATTGTGATATGAGCAAGTATATCGCATATATCGTGGATACTCTCAATCACGACTTCTCCATCAGTTCACTTCTTGATCCTTATGAGAGGATCGAGAGTTTCGTTACAAAGTATAAGAGCGAGCAGGCGTAAATATCGGATCTATTCAGAGCGGATCCTTGTTATTATGAGCGTCAGCGAGGGATCTCAACGTAAATAAGCTATTATTTACCGTTGAGCAACTTCGTTGGCGCTCAAAGTGTTTTTTTCCCTTGAAGAATATAGCGATTTGAAGTAGAGTATTAGGTAGCATCTTTATTATCAGTTATTATAAAGGAGGAAATTATGGGTTTTATTCAGGCATTCTTAGGGGCAGCAGGCGGTACGCTGGGAGATCAGTGGCTTGACGTTATCGTTCCGGCAGATGCACCTGCTACAGCAGGAGTTATCCCTGCAGTTATGAAGGGAACTAATGCAGGACGTGGTTCCAATACACATGGTTCAGAGGGTATCATCACTAACGGAAGCAAGGTTATGGTTCCTGATGGATACGCACTTATCACCATGCAGGATAATATGATCACCGGTCTCGTAGCAGAGGCAGGCGGATATGAGTGGAAGTCAGACGATCCAAATGCAAAGTCAATCTTTTCAGGCGGTGGTCTGGTTGAGTCACTTATTACACAGACCTTCCAGAGATTTGCATACGGCGGAGCTCCCGGTTCTAAGCAGAGCGCTGTTTTCGTAAACCTTAAGGAGATCCCCAACAACAAGTTCGGCACACAGTCCGAGATCTACTGGGATGATATGTACATCAACGCTCAGGTTGGTGCTATGGCTCGAGGTACATATTCACTCAAGATCACAGATCCCATTGCTTTCCTCAAGGGATTTGTTCCCGCAACATATATCACAAGCGGCAAGATCTTTGACTTTGCAGATATGGACAATGATGCAGCAGAGCAGCTTTTCAACGAGGTTGTTGGATCTCTTGCAGCTGCTTTCTCACAGTACTCCAACGATCCCGAGAGAGGCAATCGTATGGCCAAGATCCAGGGAGATCAGATCGGCTTTGCAAAGACTCTTTCTCAGGTTGTTGAGGACAATTATCAGTGGAAGACTGATCGCGGACTTGAGATCGCCAAGGTTGCTATCCAGGCTATCGAGTATGATGAGGATTCCAAGGCACTTCTTTCCGACGTTAAGAAGGCTGACGCTCTTTCAGGCGCTAGAGGCAATTCCTTCATGCAGCAGTCAGTTGCCCGCGGTATGGAGGCAGCAGGCCAGAACGGCGGCGCTATGGCAATGGGCATGATGGGCATGGGAATGAACATGGCCGGAGCAGGTATCGCCGGACTTCAGCAGCCCGTAGCCGGAGCAGCTGCAGCAGCACCCGCAGGCGCAGCTCCCGCAGAGGATCCGGTCGCAAAGCTTAAGCAGATGAAGGAGCTTCTTGATGCCGGAGTTATCTCTCAGGAGGAGTTTGACGCTGCCAAGGCTAAGTTCCTTGGATAGAAGGAGGCAGCTATGTCAGATGTTAATATAATAGATACTTCCGGAAGTGCGACAGACGGTCAGACCAAGTGCCCCAAGTGTGGCGCGACTGATATCAGCCTGAATCCCTCTACCGGAGAACTCAGATGTAATTTCTGCCGTCATTCATTTAAGATCGAGGCGCTCGATGATATGAAGACCGGTGTCGGTGATCTTTCCGGAGTTCAGGTGGGAGCAGGAGCCACAGATATCGATGCTTCTGCGGACAGTACCGTTACTCTTAAGTGTACCAGCTGTGGAGCTGAGGTCGTAGTTGACCTGTCCGAGAGCTCCCAGGCCAGATGCCACTGGTGCCGTAACATGCTCTCCATCAACTCCAAGGTACCCAACGGTGCGGTACCGGATGTTGTCCTTCCTTTCAAGATGAAAAAGGACGAGGCGAGAGCACATATCGAGAAGTTCGTTGGCGATCGTCAGTTTTACGCTAATAAGAACTTCAAAAAGGAGTTCACCACCGAGAACATCATGGGAGTTTACTTCCCTTACATGCTGGTAGATATGAAGGGTCACGCATCCTTTACCGGTGTGGGTGAGTACGAAAAGAGCAGGCGCACCGTCACACGCGGTAGCGGCGATGACAAGCACGAGGTTACGATCTACACCGTTGAGGAGTATGACGTACACCGCGAGTGTGATGTTGATATCGATGATCTGGCGGTTGAGTCCAGCGCGAGACGTGCAGGCGCTTCCGCTGAAAATGAGACCAACAACATCATCAACGCCATCCTTCCTTTTGATACTGAGAATTGTGTCAAGTACGATGCCAACTATCTCAAGGGATATACCTCGGAAAAGCGTGATACGAACAAGAGCGACCTTCAGGGGATCGTTGACAGCCAGGAAAGGGAAGCCATCAAGTTTGCTCTCAACGACAGTGTTAAGAAGTATGATCGTGGAGTTTTCTGGAAGGATGTTGATATCAAGAAAGAGGGAGAAAAGTGGCTGGCAGCCTATCTGCCCGTATGGCTTTATTCCTACGTTGAGAATCCCGGAAAGTCCAACCAGCTCACCCACTACGTAGCTGTCAACGCGCGTACATCCGAGACCATCGGAAGCGTTCCCATCAACAAGGGTCGTATCGGTACGGTTACTGCGGCTATCGCTGTGGCGGTGTTCACAATTACGCTACTGCTCATGGGATTCCTGTCCGACGGTATCGGTGGTATGGATGCTACCGATTGGATGATCGTTCTGGGTGCGACTGCGGTTGTGGCAGGTCTTTTCTTCTCGGCTACATACAGCAAGTACCGTAATACTGACGCGCGGCACCACTTCGAAAATGAGACCAAGATCGACGTATCCAACATAACGGCGGATGATAACTTCCGTCGCAAGTTCGATACGGAGAACTCATACATGAGCGGTGCCAACAATACCTCAGTTGAGATCAAAAAACTCAACAAGAAAAAGGACAACGCTGAATAGATCTTTAGGGCTGCTTCTCGGCAGCCCTTTTTTTCTTGACAAAAAACAGCTTACAAACTATCCTATTAAAGTATGTAATTTAATATGGATAAGGAGTAATAATATGCAGATATACGAGGAGCTTCAGGCTCGAGGCCTTTTGGCGCAGGTTACAAATGAAAAAGAAATCCGTGATATGATTAACGCCGGTAAGGCTACTTTTTATATAGGTTTCGATCCCACCGCAGATTCCCTTCACGTAGGCCACTTCATGGCACTTTGTCTGATGAAGAGACTTCAGATGGCAGGCAACAAGCCCATTGCCCTTTTAGGCGGTGGAACCGGTATGATCGGTGATCCCAGTGGTAAGACCGATATGAGACAAATGCTTACCCCTGAGACGATACAGCATAATATTGACTGCTTCAAGGTTCAGATGAGCCGTTTTATTGAGTTTGGTGATGACAAGGCTATCATGGTCAACAATGCTGACTGGATCATGGACCTGAATTATATCGAGCTTCTCCGTGAGGTTGGCGCACACTTTTCAGTTAACAGAATGCTGGCAGCAGAGTGCTACAAGCAGCGTATGGAGAGAGGTCTTACCTTCCTTGAGTTCAACTACATGATCATGCAGGCTTATGACTTCTTTGTACTGTACCAGAAGTACGGTTGCAACATGGAGTTCGGTGGAGACGATCAGTGGTCCAACATGCTGGCAGGTACGGAGCTCATCCGTCGTAAGCTTGGCAAGGATGCTCACGCCATGACCATCACCCTTCTTCTTAATTCCGAGGGTAAAAAGATGGGCAAGACTGTTGGCGGCGCTGTATGGCTTGATCCCAACAAGACCAGCCCCTTCGATTTCTATCAGTACTGGCGTAATGTTGATGATGCCGATGTTCTTAAGTGCATCCGTATGCTTACATTCCTTCCCCTTGAGCAGATCAACGAGATGGACAGTTGGGAAGGTGCACAGCTCAACGAGGCCAAGGAGATCCTGGCATACGAGCTTACTTCTCTTGTTCACGGAGAGGAAGAGGCCAAAAAGGCGCAGGAGGGTGCGAGAGCACTTTTCTCAACAGGTTCCGCAGAGAATATGCCTGAGGTAAAGATCACTGAGTCCGATTTCAGAGATGGCAAGATTGACATCCTTCAGGTACTGGTTTCAGCAGGCCTTGCTACTTCAAGAAACGAGGCACGTCGTGCAGTTGAGCAGGGCGGTGTTACGGTAAACGGTGAGAAGGTTTCCGATATCAAGACTTCCTACGAGGCAGCAGATTTCGAGTCCGAATTCATACTCAAAAAGGGCAAGAAAAAATTCGCCAAGGTGGTGATGTAATTGTCTTGGGAATTTGATATCTTATATGCATTGCAGAGTATCCATAATCCGGTTTTGGATGCTGTAATGGCGTTTATAACACATTTTGGAGATAAGGGTCTTTTCTGGATCGCTTTATCTCTGGCTATCCTTATATTCAGAAAGGACAAGGGAATGGGCATTACGGCCGTAGCGGCCCTTGCCTCGGAGGCTTTGATCTGTAACCTGATCATCAAGCCCCTCGTTGCTCGGCAACGTCCATGTTGGATAGACGATACGGTGGCGCTTTTAATATCGTCACCACATGATTATTCTTTTCCCAGCGGTCATACATCTGCATCCTTTGCGGTTGCCACGGCTATTTTCCTCTGGGACAAAAAGTGGGGAACTTTGGCGCTGATCTGGGCCGGGCTTATAGCTTTTTCCAGAATGTATCTGTTTGTGCATTTCCCCACTGATGTACTTGTGGGACTGGTTATCGGAGTTTTGATGGCCGTGATCTCATGGTACATTGTTAAGCAGTTCTATCACTCGGAGTCAGACGTTTATATCAAGCATTAGGTAAAAGAATGACTTACTACACTGCGATAATTATCATATCCTGGTTTTCATTGGCGGTACTTTCTGTTTTGGTGGCAGAAAATGACCGCCTTTCTGCTAAGGATAAAAGACTGTATTACCTGACAAACATCCTGATCGCTGTTTCTGCTTTGGCGGAGTGGCTCGGGATCCGGTTTAACGGATCTACGGATACGCCGCTGATCCTGCTTCGGATCGTAAAGTGTGCGGACTATATCCTGACGCCCACAGCGGGCATGGCGCTGGTGACTCAGCTTCAGACAAAGAGCAGCTGGACCAGTTTGATGCATGGCACATTGTTGTTCAATGCGGTCTTCCAGTTGGTTTCATTTTTCACGGGTTGGGTCCTTGTCTTTGATGAAACAAATCATTATGCTCATGGTCCCCTTTATCCGGTTTACTCCGTCCTTTATTTAATGGTAATAATCTTTATCGGAGGAGAGTTTATCCGTTACGGTGCAGGGTTCAGGCGTCAGAATCGTGTGTCCCTGTTTGCCACGCTCTTTCTTGTAGTTGCGGGGATACTGTTGCAGGAGATTACCGGTGGAGAAGCCAGGACAGCCTATATTTCCCTGGCGCTTGGGGCTACCATGATGTTCATCCATACCACTGAGTTTTCCCAGCTTCATACTGACGATGCCATAAGGGAGCAGCAGTTCCAACTTATGATCAGTCAGATCCAGCCCCACTTTATCCATAATTCTTTGGCGGCGATCCAGGAACTTTGCGAGACAGACCCCAAGGAGGCGGGCAAGGCGATTTCCACTTTTTCAAAATACCTTCGTGGCAACATGGACAGCATGAAAAACAGAGGGGCTATACCCTTTTCATCTGAGCTGGAACATACCAGGCTTTATCTTGAATTGGAAAAACTACGTTTTGAAGATGCTCTACAGATAACAAGCGATATTACCTGCACAGATTTTCAGGTTCCTGCTCTTTCGCTTCAACCAATCACTGAGAATGCAGTCAAGTACGGCGCAAGGGGCAAAAAGCAGGAGGTGGGAACGGTCCATATCTCCACCCGGGAGTATGACGACAGATATGAGGTGGTGGTCACTGATAATGGACCGGGGTTCGATCCTGAAGCAGTTAAGTCCGATACCGGACGTTCGCATATAGGCATAAATAATGTGAAAAACAGGTTGCGTATGATCTGCGGGGGGGCTATGATAATAGAGTCAACACCGGGTGAGGGGACTACGGTGACGATGATCATACCAAAGGTGGGGAAGAAAAATGTTGATATATACCATCGATGATGAGCCAAAGATGCTAAGGCGCATGGAGAGGGTTCTCAAAGAAGTAGAGCCGGATGCGGAGGTGCTTGCTTTTTCTGACAGTGATGAGCTTATAGATACCATTAATAAATGGAAGGCTCCGGACGTTGTTTTTACTGACATAGAAATGCCGGGAGAAAGTGGTCTTTCTCTTGCAGTCAGGATAAAAAAGGCTTCGCCCGATACCTTTATTATATTTGCGACCAGTTATCCGGAGTATGCGCCGGATGCCTTTCGTATGCATGCCAGCGGCTACATCTTAAAGCCGGTGGAGGAGGAACGTGTCCGTGAGGAGCTTGACCATGTTAAAACCATGATCCGTAAGGAGCGGGATTTTGCGGGACCGGATCCGGACACGGAGCATGTGACAAATTCCGACAAGCTGGTGGTCAGGTGCTTCGGCAATTTCGAGGTGTTCTGGCAGGGAGAGCCCCTTAAGTTCAAACGGAGTCGTACCAAGGAGCTTTTTGCCTACCTTGTCGATCGCGAGGGAGCTATGTGCAGCGCCAATGAGATCATAGCAGCTCTTTGGGAGGATGCGGATACCATAAGTGATCCCAAGCATTATCTTAGGACCCTGACCCAGGATCTTCGTGAGAGTCTGGCCGCGGTTTCCATGGATGATGTCCTTATCAAGGGCCGCGGGGAGTGGGCACTAAAGAGAGATCTTTTGGATTGTGATTATTACAGGATGCTTGCCGGATTTACCGAGGCGGTCAATGCCTACCGAGGCGAGTATATGATACAGTACAGCTGGGCGGAACTTACAGCGGCACGATTATATAATGAGACATTATAGAAAAGCGTCACACAAAATTTTATTTTGTGTGGCGCTTTTGTGACACATGGTATCGTATAATGCGATCAACGAAACAGAACATAGCAATGGTGGCCTGACCCCACGGGCCACCCATTACTCCTCTTTTTCAAAACCCCTCCTAAAAACCAACCGGCCCCTCCGGTTGGTTTTTTGCGTCATATATTAGTCAAAGCCCCATCCCTGCTCGTTTTGTTGTTTTATAATTTCGGTTGTGGTAGAATAAACAAGTTTAGAGATTGTTGTGTGCATTATTAGAGGTTATCCGAATATGATCAAGACAGTTATTTTTTTATTGTTAGGTTTTGTTCTTCTTATCAAGGGAGCGGATTTTTTCGTAGACGGCAGCAGCGCCGTTGCAAAGCTTTTTCACATCCCGTCCCTTGTGGTGGGCCTTACCATAGTCGCGCTTGGGACCAGCCTTCCGGAGTTGTCCGTTTCGGTGGCAGCATCCATGAAGGGCAGCAATTCCCTTGCTATCAGTAATGTAGTAGGATCCAACATCTTCAACCTCATGGTGGTTCTCGGAGCGTCGGCTCTTATGAATGCCATACCTGTTGGTAAGGATGTTCTTAAAAGAGATCTTCCCTTTTCAATGATCTGCGCAGGACTCATCATGGTCTTTGCCTTGCTTGGCAATGGCATCGAAAGAGGCGAGGGCATAGCAATGGTCATTCTCCTTGTGGTTTATATTGCTTTTCTCGTTGGAAAGGCACTTCACAACAAGGAGGAACAGGAAGAGGAAGAAAAGCCATTGGCGCTTCCGTTGGCCATTTTGTTTATTGTAGGTGGCGCAGTCGCAGTTAAGTTCGGCGGTGATTTTGTAGTAGATTCCGCAGTTGAGATCGCCAGAGCATTCGGTCTTTCCGAGACTCTTATCGGACTTACCATCGTTGCATGCGGTACCAGTCTTCCTGAGCTTGTGACATCAATGGTTGCAGCAAAAAAGAATCAGCTGGAGATGGCGCTCGGCAACTGCATAGGATCCAACATCTTTAATCTCCTTGGTATCCTCGGAACAGCCGCAGCTATCAGTCCCATAGGAATGACCACGGAAAATGTCATTGACTGTGTTATCCTTTTGGCCTTTTCGGCATTCATCCTGATATACTGCATTGCCCGCAAGCAGCTTAACCGTCTTGCCGGTGCGCTTATGATATTAATGTATGGAGGTTTTCTGTACTACATTTGTGTACGGTAGTTTTATTACCGAATTATTATTCTGTGAAAGCATCCATCAACAGGGCGTATGGGCCCCATCGCGGGAGCGTAAGATCATAGTAATAATATAGAGTTGACATTATGAGTATATTAGAAATACTTTTACTGGGCGTAGGCCTGGCCATGGATGCATTCGCGGTGTCCGTATGTAAGGGTCTGGCCATGCGAAAAGTAAATATCAAGCAGACCGCCGTCATAGCACTTTTCTTTGGCGGTTTTCAGGCTCTTATGCCTCTTTTGGGCTATTTTCTGGGCAGCACCTTTGCGGCTCACGTCAAGCAGGTCGATCATTGGATCGCCTTCATTCTTCTTGCATACATAGGAGGTAAGATGATCGCAGATGCGATCCGTGAGATGAAGGAAGTTCCGGAGGTGGACGAGCTGGATCCGCCGCTTAATATCCCGGAACTGTTTATAATGGCTATTGCTACCAGCATAGATGCACTTGCAGTTGGCGTGACTTTTTCTTTTATGGAGGTCAATATATTTTTGGCAGTATCCGTTATTGGAATTGTGACCTTCGTGCTCAGTGCCATTGCGGTTTTTATAGGCAATATTTTCGGTGTCCGATTTCGGACCA
>JAEELH010000122.1 GCA_016288825.1 Lachnospiraceae bacterium
ATACTGGTTCTCCTTGGAGACGGTGTATGCTGCAACGTAAGTCTCAACAAGTCAGGATTTAAGGGCGGCGGCCCCGTATTCATCCTTATTGGATGGGGTATGGCGGTTATGGTTCCTGCATTCACATTTGGTGCAGCTTCAGGCGCACACTTCAATCCTGCAGTTACGATCGGTGTAGCTATCCGTGGCGGAATGTCTTGGGGGGATGTTCCCGGATACATCATCGCTCAGATGCTCGGTGGTTTCCTTGGCGCAGCTATCCTTATGATCCTTTACGCTGATCATATCAAGGCTACAAATGATGACGCTACAATTCGCGGATGCTTCTGCACAGGACCTTCAATCCCTAACCAGGGCCTGAACTTCCTTTCAGAGTTCGTAGCTACTTTCGTTCTTGTATTCACACTTGCACTTATTCCTGCAGGTTCTGACCGCGTTGTTTGGGTTCTCGTATACGGCGTAATCGTTGCATGCGGCGCTTCCTTCGGTGGTCTTACAGGATACGCAATGAACGCAGCAAGAGATACAGCTCCTCGTTTGGCTTACATGATTCTTGGACCTAACAAGGGTTCTAAGGATCCCAACTGGGGATATGGCTGGATTCCCTTGGTAGCTCCTATCTGTGGTGGTGTTGTAGCTTCTCTTCTTTACAACGCACTTGCAGCAGCAGGAATGTTCGCATAATAGAATAACTGAATCGAATATTTAGTTGCTTAAAGAATGGAGAAACGGCGACGGATGCATCATTAAAGGGCTCCGTCGCCTTTTTTAACACTTTTATTATGAAAGGATAAGATATGACTTACGATGTGATTATCATCGGAGCAGGCGTAAGCGGAAGCGCAACAGCGCGTGAACTTTCCAAATACGACCTCAATGTATGTGTTCTCGAAAAGGGTGAGGACGTATGCTCCGGAACAAGTAAGGCTAACAGTGCTATCGTTCATGCAGGTTTTGACGCAGCTGAGGGCTCACTTATGGCAAAGCTCAATGTTGAAGGAAACCAGATGATGGACGAGCTCTGCAAAGACCTTGAAATTCCCTTTAAACGCAACGGTTCTCTTGTAGTCTGCATCCATGAAGAGGAAAAGGGCGGACTTGAGGATCTGTACAACAGAGGTATTGCAAATGGCGTTAAGGATCTTCGCATCCTTGACAAAGAGGAGCTTCACAAGATGGAGCCCAGCCTTGCAGACGAGGCATGTGCAGCACTTTATGCACCTACAGGCGGAATCATCTGCCCCTTCATGCTGAACATCGCAATGGCTGAGAATGCTGCAATGAACGGAGTTGACTTTTTCTTCAACACAGAGGCTGAGACCCTTGAGAGAGACGGCGACGGCATCTGGCACATCCGCACCAACAACGGTGAGTACAAGACAAAGTACGTTATCAACGCAGCAGGTGTTTATTCAGACAAGTTCCACAATATGGTAGCAGACAAGAAGATCCATATCACTCCTCGTAGAGGCGATTACTGCCTCCTTGATAAGGAAGTTGGTACTCTTGTTTCACATACGATCTTCCCTCAGCCTACCAAGCTTGGAAAGGGAGTTCTTGTTTCTCCCACTATCCACGGCAACCTTATCGTTGGCCCTACAGCTATCGATATCGATGACAAGGAAGCTACAGCTACTACAGCTGCAGGCATCAACGACCTTATTACCAAGGCCGGAATGCATGTTAAGAACCTTCCTGTTGGCCGTAAGGTTATCACAAGCTTCGCAGGTCTCCGTGCTCATGAGGATAATCACGAGTTCGTTATCGGAGAAGTTAAGGAAGCACCCGGATTTATCGATTGCGCAGGTATCGAGTCTCCCGGACTTACATCAAGCCCGGCTATCGGCAAGATGGTTGCAGGCATCGTAGTAGATCTTGCAAAGCCCGCTCAGAAGAGCAACTGGAACGGCAAGCGCAAGGGCATCCTGAATCCTTCAGGAATGTCAGTTGAGGAGAGAAACGAGCTCATCAAGAAGAATCCCGCATACGGCCAGATCATCTGCCGCTGCGAGTCCATCTCCGAAGGTGAGATCATCGATGCTATCCATCGTCCTCTCGGCGCACGTTCACTTGACGGCGTTAAGCGTCGTACCAGAGCCGGAATGGGAAGATGCCAGGCAGGCTTCTGCTCACCCCGTGTTATGGAGATCATCAACCGTGAGCTTGGTATCCCCGTTGAGAAGATCACCAAGAGCGGCGGAAAGTCGGTCATTGCACCTGAGCTTTCTAAGAATAGAAAGGGAGGTGAGGCATAATGCAATCATATGATATCGTTGTAATCGGCGGAGGTCCTGCAGGTCTTGCAGCTGCTGCTGAGGCAAAAAAGGCTGGCGTAGACAGCATCCTTATCTTAGAGCGTGATCACGAGCTTGGCGGTATCCTGAATCAGTGCATCCACAACGGATTTGGTCTCCATACCTTCAAGGAGGAGCTTACAGGTCCCGAGTACGCACAGCGTTTCATGGACGAGGTTTACAAGCTTAATATCGAGTACAAGCTCAATACTATGGTTATGGACATTACCGAGGGTAAAGTCGTAACCGCTATGAACAAGACAGACGGTATGTTCCAGATCCAGGCAAAGGCAGTTATCCTTGCAATGGGATGCCGCGAGAGGCCGAGAGGAGCCCTGAACATTCCCGGATATCGTCCTGCAGGTATCTTTTCAGCAGGTACAGCACAGCGTCTTGTAAATATCGAGGGATATATGCCCGGTCGTGAGGTTGTTATCCTCGGATCAGGAGATATCGGACTTATCATGGCTCGTCGTATGACACTCGAGGGAGCCAAGGTAAAGGTTGTAGCAGAGCTTATGCCTTTCTCAGGCGGTCTGAAGAGAAATATCGTTCAGTGTCTTGATGACTATGGTATTCCTCTTAAGCTTTCACATACAGTTGTTGATATCCAGGGTAAGGAGAGAGTTACAGGTATCACCATCGCTGAGGTTGGCCCCGATATGAAGCCCATCCCCGGCACAGAGGAGTTCTACTCCTGCGATACACTGCTTCTTTCCGTAGGTCTTCTGCCTGAGAACGAGCTGTCCAAGACAGCAGGCGTAGAGCTTTCGCCCATCACATCCGGTCCCATTGTCAATGACAGCCTTGAGACCAGCGTTGAGGGTATCTTCGCTTGCGGTAACGTTCTTCACGTTCATGACCTGGTTGACTTCGTTTCTCAGGAAGCTGCCAATGCAGGAAAGAACGCTGCTAAGTACGTTAAAGAGGGCAAGGCTCCTGCAGGCAAGGAGATCAAGATCAATGCAGTTGACGGCGTTCGTTACACCGTTCCCTGCACGATCCGTCCCAATGAGATGGATGACGAGGTTACAGTTCGTTTCCGCGTAGGCGCTGTTTATAAGAATTCTGCAGTTACCATGTACTTTGGTGATCAGGAAGTTCTTCGTCGCAAGAAGCAGATCATGGCTCCCGGCGAGATGGAAGAGGTTAAGATCCAGAAGTCTAAGTTGGCAGAGTACGGGGATATCAGTGATATCACCATCAAGATTGAGACAGCTTAAGGGAGGAGATGCAAAATGGAAATAAGAAAGCTTACATGTATCAACTGCCCTATGGGATGCCAGCTCACCGTTACTATTGATGATGGTGGTCAGGTAACAGAGGTTACCGGCAATACCTGCAAGCGCGGTGATGATTATGCCCGTAAGGAAGTTACAGATCCTACAAGGATAGTTACTTCTACGGTACCCGTACATGGCGGCAAGATCGCTATGGTATCCTGCAAGACAAAGTCTGATATACCCAAGGGCAAGATCTTTGATTGTATGAAGGCTATCGAGCAGGTTACATCTGTAGAAGCTCCTGTTCATATAGGAGATGTTATCGTACCCAACGTTTGCGGTACGGGAGTAGACGTAATTGCTACAAAAGAAGTGCTTAGCGCATAGTTTCAGGAAATACACAGTATCTTCCTATAAAAAAGGCGACAGGGCTATGTGCCTGCACGGATGATAATACACACGTAAGAGGTGGGAGTCCCCGATTTGGGGACTCCCGTTTTTTCGTTATTTCTTTTGTTCACAATAATGTACAATGAGAGATTTTCAAAATATTGGAAATAATTTCGGGGGATGAGAAATAGGGAGTTTCTTTAAAATAAGCCTTTGTATTTAGGGTTCTATGCGATTTTGAGAGGTCTCTCTCATTTTCATCTCACTTTTTGAATTATGAGACTTTCAGAAAAAATATGTAATTTGTGAAATAAATAGTCACAAAACGGGAATAAATGGAAATAAATGGTTGATTTGTGAAAAAAATCGAAGTATTATTCCGTTGTAAGGTCGCAGA
>JAEELH010000123.1 GCA_016288825.1 Lachnospiraceae bacterium
AATACCTCTGAGATATGTCGCAGCAGCGAATCCGGTCATGTCACCTACAACACCTCCACCCAAAGCGATAAGAAGATCACCTCTGGTAAAATGGTTTTGGATCAAATCTTCATATAAGTTTTCTATAGTGGATAACTGCTTATTTTTTTCGCCTGCTTCAAAAGTATGTGTTATAACCAGATTAAATAAGCCGGATAGTTTATCTTGTATCTCATGTGCATAAAGCGGGCCTACATGTGAATCTGTCACAATGCAGGCCTTAGTATACTTTACATCGCTAATCTGTGATATGAAATCTGCCAGATCATCGAAATTATATCTGATTATAATATCATAACAGGGTTTATTATCTCGGGTAACTGTAAATGATTTGGCCATTATTTCTCCTATTATGAAAGACCAGTGATACTAAAAGCATCCATGATGCTCTGGATATCACCTGAAATATCAACCGCCTTGGGAGTGAGAATAAAGATGAAATTAGATACCTTTTGAAGGTTACCATCGATGGCGTAGCATGCACCGGAAATGAAATCTATGATCCTCTGTGCAAGAGCCATATCAAGTCCCTCCATATTGAGAATGACTGTACGACCGGATAAGAGTGTATCTGTGATCTCTCTAACATCCTCAAAAGATGAAGGCTTTATCACGCATACCTCCATATTGGAAACCTGTCCACTTCGTGAATTACCCCTGCTGCGAATTGGAGTAATCTTAGAAGGTGCGGCAGTTACCGTAGGGGCTGCTTCCTTTTTTGCGGAATGAGATCTGCGAGGAGTCTGCTCTTCCATCTCCTCCTCATAATACTCATCATCACCATCGCTGAGATTCATGGCATCCAGCATCTTGTCAAAAAAACTCATAACTTTTCTCCTTTTTTTCATAAAGAAACACTGTTCTAAGCAGTAGTTCCATAATTTCTTTCACCGAAAATACCGGTACCGACTCTTACCATCGTAGAACCTTCCTCGATAGCAACTTCGAAATCTCCGGTCATTCCCATGGATAAAATATCCATAGATACATTATCTATTTTTTCATTGGCTATGTCAATAGAAAGTTGCTTCAACTGGCGGAAATACGGGCGATTGCTCTCAGGATCGGGTGTATATGGTGCGATGGTCATAAGGCCCTTTATCTCTACTCCGTCCAGCTCGGAAATCTCCTTGCAAAGCTGAAGTGTTTCATCCAATGCCACGCCAAACTTTGTGTCCTCTCCCGCTACATTAACCTCTATCAAAATAGGAATACGTCTCTTGGCCTTTTTTGCCTGAATATTGATCTCTTCGGCCAGCCTGTAGCTGTCAACCGAATGTATAAGCGATATCCCCTCTGCGATATATTTGACCTTGTTGCGCTGAAGGTGACCGATCATATGCCAGGAAATATCATTTGGAAGTACAGGCATCTTGGCGGTGAGTTCCTGTACTTTGTTTTCACCATAATCTCTTGCTCCGGCCTCATATGCCTCCTGAAGCATCTCGATGGGCTTTGTCTTGCTGACTGCTATCAGAGTAACCTCTGAGCGATCCCTGCCGGCTCTCTTACATGCTGACAAGACTCTTTCTTCAACTGAGTTAAAGTTTGCTTTGATATCGTCCATTTTGTCCTCCATTATATAATAACGTCATCTTCGATTATATCTCCTGCTGACAGGGCAATATGATCGTAAAGATTAACATCATTGGTCTTAACAGGTTTTATAATGCTGTATTCGTCATTGCTATATAAGATCTCAACAGGCTTGAATTGTGCGTAGCCCTTATTTACGTTGTATACTCCATCAAGCATAACCGATCGTTCTTCAGAAAGCGAATACCTGTCAGAGGTATTATTGGGATCGATTATCACATCTCCTTCTTCAAAAGAACTGTGCGCTACAAGGTATGAGCCGTCTTCGTCTTCCTTAAAATATCCGGTAGGAACAAAAACAGGATTGTCTTCTCCTCTGTCAACAAGAAAACCGGACTTTTGGGTATCCCCCCCATTGGTTAGATATTCGCTTGGAATCTTGTCATAACGACGCTTGGTGATGGATGTATTGGGTACCTTGAGGCCTCTTTCTTCGTCGAATATCAGATCTATGCCTATAAAGCGCTGATCTGCGTAACGCTCCATTGAATCGTCTAAAGAAAGAACGAGGTACTTCTTGCTGTCTTTTTCACGTATCTCGCTGGAGGTCCAGGTACTTACATGATCCTCGGTAAAAAGCACCTTAACGGACTTTTGATCCTGAAGTCTGGCAGCTACCTGATTAGAAATGGGCATCACAAGCTGCCAATCATCTGATGTTATTAGCTTATAAACAGGATCGCCGGTTTCAACCTTTTCTCTTTTGCGCAAATTGATGTAATCAAGTTTAGTCATATCAAAAGAGGATTCTGTAACCGAACCGAGAGAAATATCCTCAAAACCGTCGGTTGAAAAAACAGCCAATCCGGTTTCCGGAGCATAATATCTGTGATAAGTGGAATTTGCCTCAGCAGTCTTGATCTCGTCAGAAAGCCTGGCTGCAGACTCGGAATGAAGGGCCATCTCCAGCGTATCAGTAAGGTTTGAAGAAAAGGAATATACTCTGCGGAAGTTAACGGGATCGAAATCACTTACAAAACCTGATAATTCTGAAAGGATGATACCTGTATCATCTTCAGAAAGGCCTGAAGATGAACTTTCCGATTTCTTTAGTTTATCGGTTATATCTCCCTTTTGATCAATGGAATAAACAAGAGATCTGACTCCTACACGACTTTTATTGCGGCCGTCATAGTAAATATAGCCGCTCTCAGTAGCGAAATACATCTGCTCCTCTCTTATTGCAAGAGCATTGTAATGATCGTCCCAGACTATATTGCCCTCTTTTACGATGGCTACAGAAACATTGGAAGAAGTGAGATATGAAAACATGTGAAAGACTACATATACAAATATGAAGACTATGATCACAGCTCCGATGGAAAGACGTGGAACCCTGTGAAATTTTACAACGTTGTTCTTCTCATTCATAGGAAGTATTATAATAAAAATAGGTCTTGTTGTCTACTTTTTAATAAGAAAGAATACTTTATTTTATGCAAAAAAAGACGCTCCTCGAATAACTCGAAGAGCGTCTGAAACTCATATAAAGAATTAAGCTACCTTTTCCTTAGCGAGCTCTGCAAGCTTTGCAAATCCCTCTGCATCATTAACAGCGAGATCAGCAAGCATCTTGCGGTTGATCTCTACGCCTGCAGCCTTGAGGCCGTACATAAACTTGCTGTATGAAAGACCATTAAGACGAGCTGCAGCATTGATACGTGCGATCCAAAGCTGACGGAACTGACGCTTGCGCTGCTTACGACCTGCATATGAAGTTGCAAGTGCGCGCATAACTGACTGCTTTGCTACTCTGTACTGCTTGGAACGGGCACCACGGTATCCCTTTGCAAGCTTAAGTACACGATTGTGTTTTTTTCTGGCGTTAAGGCCGCCTTTAATCCTAGCCATATTCTAACCTCCTAAATCAACAAATAAATGATATCAAAGATCGCTTCTTATAAGTAAGGAAGGATCTTCTTCATGTTCTTCTCGTTAGTCTTGTCTGTCATAGCTGCCTTGCGAAGATTACGCTTACGCTTGGTAGTTTTCTTGGTAAGAATGTGGCTCTTATAAGCCTTATTTCTCTTAAGCTTACCTGTTCCTGTGCTAGAAAAACGCTTTGCAGCGGATTTCTTTGTTTTCATCTTTGGCATGATAAATCCTCCTTATGACTTCTTTTCTGTAAGAACCATACTTATGACTCTGCCCTCCTGTTTGGAAGGCTTCTCAACTACAGCAATATCCTCCAGCTGCTGGGCAATATCGTCTAAAATATGCCTGCTGGTAGCCATATGCGCCATCTCACGTCCACGGAAACGCAGAGTGATCTTGACCTTGTTTCCTTTTGCAAGGAACTTGCGTGCGGCTGAAAGCTTGGTATTAAGGTCGTTGGAATCAATATTGGGCGAAAGACGGATCTCTTTGATCTCGATAGTCTTTTGCTTCTTTTTGGCTTCCTTTTCCTTACGAGCAAGTTCATATCTGTACTTACCGTAATCAATGATCTTGCAGACCGGGGGCTTTCCGTTGGGGGCGACCATAACCAGATCCAGATCAGCCTCGCGGGCCTTATCAAGGGCTTCACGAGAAGTCATGATACCCAGCTGCTCTCCGTCCTCTCCTATGAGACGGACCTCCTTAGCACGAATCTTTTCGTTGATCAATAAATCGCTAATAATTACACCTCCGTAAAACGAAAAAAGTGGACAGCATAGCTACCCACTAACATACAAACTTCTACACATCTAAAATAAAAAATGTGCGAGTCATATGAACACTAAGTCGCCTACGCGCTTAGGTGAGAGTGGATACTCTGCTTGATACAACTCACACAATATAGCACAAGAAATTCCGGTTGTCAAGCCCTTTGCATTCTAAGAGGCATACGAATCATACGATTCATTGCCTGCGTAGCCCGCATGCTCTCTTCTGCCTGTCTCAGATCATCGCAGGCATTTCTAAAGAACGGGGAGAAATCAAAGGACTGCTGACGCTTCGGCTGTCTAAAGAACGGATTCTGGCCCTGACCCATGGAGTCATCGCTAGAAATCCCAAGGATCGCAGAAACGCGATATGTCTCGTCCATACAGTTTCCTCCTTCCCTTGATGCGAAACTGCTCAAGATTAAATTATGAAATTGATCCTAAGCGGCTCCTTCCTGGATGCTTCCTTGTGTGCAGCGCGAAAAAGGTGGAGGGATAATTCCATCAATTTCGCAGATATCAGATCATGGGGATATATGGTCTGCCTATCTTATGCATATAATACCAAAAAAACATCTGTTTGTCAAGAGAAACACAATATATTGGACGAGAAATATATGTCAACTACAATATAAACTTTTTGATCACCTCTGCCACACCTGAATTCTCATTATCTTTTTCTGTTATATAATCCGCTGCATCTTTAGCCTCATCATGACCGTTGATCATAGCACAACCGGTGCCGGCAACACGGATCATGGGCGTGTCATTGCGCTCGTCACCCACAGCAACAACATCTGCAATATCAACACCAAGGACGCGGGCAAGATTTGTAAGACCAACACCTTTGTCATAGCCATAGTCGCAATATTCAAGATACTGAGGACAGGAGAAAAATGAGTTGGCTCTGCCCTCCTCAACCGGCATGAACTCCTTTTGGAAAACAGGAAGCCTTTCCGGATGATCATTATCAATAACTATAACCTTGGGAAGAGTAAGATTTCTGAGCCTCTCATAATCACCGATAAGCTCATAACGTTCTTTTGTGATGGCCAGAAACTTACGGGATGTTTCACAATCCTCAGGGATCAGTACAGACTCTGTGGTATAGGTTTGGGCATAGATCCCGGCTTTTTTACATTCTTTAAGAAGACGAATGGTAAAATCCTGATCCATTCCGTTAGATAATAGAATCTTTTCCGCCTCCAGGTCATAAAGGACATTGCCGTGGAAACTTGCAAGGTAACAATTGTGGGTCCCGATGCCAAGCTGGTCAAAGACCATGCGGCCTCCGTTAATGGATCTGCCGGTTACTATGGCGAAAAGATGTCCTGCCTCTGTCATTTCCCTGATAGCCTTGATATTGTCTTCGGGAATGCTCTTGTCCTTGCGTAATAATGTGTCATCCAGATCTGTACAAAATAGTTTAGTCTTCATCATTTGCAGGTGCCTTGATAGGCACAAATCTCCTTCCTTTTACGGATGTTTTGGGCTTTTTCGCCTCAGCAATAGCTTCATCCATAAACTGTTTTTGGGAGCCGATGGCTTTTTTGCCTCGTCTGTCCCGCTTTTCATAAATTCCATCAGAATCCATGTAATATGCTTTGAGATTATCAGAAAGCTGTACGTTAAGGATATGCATGATCTTGTTCTTGATGGAGGGATCCTCAACAGGGAAAATGATCTCCACTCTTCTGTCAAGATTGCGTGGCATCCAGTCAGCTGAACCCATAAAGATGTCCTCTGAACCGTCATTGTAAAAATAGAATATCCTGCTGTGCTCCAAAAACTTTCCGACTATGGAAGAAACAGTGATATTTTCGCTTACGCCGGGAATGCCTGTGCGCAGACAGCAGATACCGCGGACGATAAGTTCAATACGTACACCGGCTGAAGATGCTTCATACAACTTGGCGATCATCTTGTCATCGCAAAGAGAATTCATCTTGCCGATAATGTGAGCTTTTTTGCCGGCTTTGGCATGAGAGATCTCTCTTTCAACAAGTTCAAAAAATCTATCTCTCATCCAGATTGGCGACACGATTAGTTTGTTCCAACGAGCCGGTTCGGAATAACCGGACAACATATTAAATACTGCAGTTGCATCCTCGCCGAAAGACTCTCGGCAGGTAAAGATCCCGCAATCAGTGTATAGCTTAGCTGTCGAATCGTTGTAATTACCGGTTCCCAGGTGCACATAACGTCGTATACCATCCTCTTCCCTTCGAACCACAAGAGCAATCTTACTATGGGTCTTGAGGCCAACAAGTCCGTAAATAACGTGACAGCCTGCCTGCTCAAGCTTTCGGGCCCAAACAATATTGTTTTCCTCATCGAAACGCGCTTTGAGCTCAACAAGTACTGTTACCTGCTTGCCATTTTC
>JAEELH010000124.1 GCA_016288825.1 Lachnospiraceae bacterium
CAAGCTTTATAGGTTCTTTTTTTCAGGTTTCCGGGTATTATTCCAAGAATATTGTTACCAGGAAGAATCCGCCGATAAGTATAACAAGAGCTATTACGGTAAAGAGGATACCGCTCTTTAGTGAATCAGCCTTATAGTCCTTATTGGCCTGTTCAAGAGTTACCTTTTTGTCGTAAAGAGCGCCGATATCGTCGTCCCTGTAGAGAACGTTGTCATCTGTAAGCTTACCTATAGCCGTAAATTCACGCTCTAAAACCTCCGGATCCACAACCTTGTAGGTAACCATCATGTCGCCGATCTCCCAATTGTCACCTCCCTTTGAGGCGTATACTCCGGAGTCTATAAGGTATAATCCGTAATCAGCGCCAGCATCTTTAGGAGTATCATATGCCGCAACACGGTAGTCTTTCATGGAATAGGACTCTCCGTCAAAGAAACGGAGCAGAGTCTTATCAAGTTTGATCCCGCTGTCTCCTATCTCAACTGTCCCGTAGATGGCGCACTGTCCCTTGTCATACTCGTTCAAAAATACTTTTGGGAATTCCGGATTTTTAAATTCTACCTTTTTTCCAAAAGTTTTCTTGGCTTCGTTAGTGTTTGCATATGCTTTAAAATTGCCTTCCGGAAGGTATGAAAAATCCTTTTTCCCGATGTATTCGGTAACATAATGATCGCCGGATTGCACGCGGACTTCGGTTTTTGCGAACTGATACATCTTTGTGTCCCTGTAAATGACAGGTCCCATGTCGGTAAGACCAAGGGCTTCGTCAGTTGCAGGTTCAACGATCTTAAGTTTACCGGTTACAAGAGTTACGTCCTCCATGCCAATTATGGAATCACCGATGCCTATGATTCCAAACAGCAGGAAAAAAAGACCAATGACACCACAGAAAACATATCCGATTATCCGTCTCATATTCTACTACTCTCCTCTTCTAAAACAACTACTTTAACTTTTTTATCAGATCCTCAAGAGTATCTTTATCTATAGCGCCAACATAGCAATCCACAAGATAACCATCCTTATCGATAGCTACCGTAAAGGGGATCCCATCAAGACCAAAGGTATTGGCTGCTTTTTCATCATAATCATAGTAAACCGGGAACTTGTATTTATTCTTCTTTAGAAACTTCTTAACGTCCTTTTGAGATTCTTTATCCTCCCAGACGTCTATCATTATAAACTTAACGTCATCCTTATACTTCTTGTAGCACTTCTGGAAATGAGGAAGCTCGCTTTTGCAGGGACCGCACCAGGTAGCCCAGCAGTTGATGATCATGGGTTTTCCGATAAACTTGGAAAGCTTTACCTTCTTTCCTTTTTTGTTATAAACCTTGATAGCTTTAAGATCTTTTTTTGCGTTGTATCGCTCCTCAGATTTGTTGGCTGAATACGCGGTAGTTGCCTCTTCTTGCGTCTTTACTGCTGCCTTGCTAACGGTAGCCCTATAAGAAAACTGTGATGCGGCCGTGCCTGAAAGTGCGATGGCTGCGATCGTAAGGCCGATAAGTAGTTTTTTAAACATCATGGTCCCTCCCTCTCTTTTTCTTGTCATCTCTGATTTGTGTTTTTCCTGTACTATTCTTTTTCAAGTGTAAAGCCAAATGTGGCGTAATCTGATGTAGTCTTAAAGTCCTTGTCTGAAATCAGACTATACCCTTCCGGAACCGAAAGGACATGTACATCATAATCGGCGGGCTCTCCATCAAACTCAGCAATACCGTCATCGTCGCTTGTTATCATGGCGCAGCGCTCGTCGGTGCATATCTGAATTCGGACATCTGATACCGGATCTCCCTGCGGTGTCTGACAAATGAATGTATATCTATCTGCTTCTTCTTTTTCCGATGTATCTTTCGGTGCCGGCTGTTCTGAGGTGACATTCTCCGAAGCATTGTTAGTATCACTCACTGCGGGTTCTGTATTATCCGTTCCGCAGGCCGATAAGGCCGATATCATAAATATAGCTGCCACCAGGCAGGTTGCTGATCTTTTAAAAGACATTTTAAACCTCAATAGAATTTATAAATCATGGGATAACAACTTTTTTCATCAGGTTAGGTATCCTGGGTTTTTTGAACCACATCACAGCCTCTATGAATTCGCTCTTTTTTGCTGCCGGAATAAGTTTTTTTATGATTTTTTGGGTATTGGATACTACCACCGGTGCAAGTATCGGTGTTTGAGGATCAAGTAATTCCGCGGCGTTTTTGTATGCCGCTCCGAAAAGCGGTGAAACCATGACCGGATCGGTTGCGTATGCCAGTTCTATAACGACCTCATTTTCCGTACGTGACACGAGAAAAACTCCGGTTATCGCATCATTCTTTTTACACACTATGGACAGATCCCCGTCATATTCATACCAGTCGATAACCTCGGGTGCCGGTACCGGCCGCTTGTCTTCATTTATAAGACGACCTGCCGCGAGACGATCGGCCACATCAAGCTCACTCACGCGCGAGGCAGAAACCTTCTCGGCTGCTTTTTCCAAAAGCTGGGGCTGCTTTATGTCTTCAAGTACGAATTCGTACACGTTGTTTTTTGTGATCCGCACTTCCGTACCGGCCATTTTCAGAATATCCATCAAAAGACCGGCATCCTCTTCGGCAGGGATCTCGGCAAAAACACCCTGGTAATTCTTTTCCTTGCGGACCTTTCGGATACGATACCTGATGAAATCCGCAAATATAACATCATCCGAATACTCCGGGCTCATGGTGATCCAGACAAACTCAAGCCACTGTCCTCTGTCCCCTTCAACGGAAACTCCGACCAAAACATCCTCGGCCGGATCACCGTCATAGACAGCCGTGGCCCTGAGAGTGCCATCTTTTATCTTTTCCCAATACGCCTGCGGAACATAATCTTCATATTCAAACAGATCAAAGTGTTGTATGCGCTTATTTTGAAACATGGTTCGCTCTCTTCCAAAAGATCTCCGTAAGTGCCTTTTTTACCTTGCGTTCCTGGAACATATACCCCATCTCATAGGTATCATCCAAAAACGTCGGCGATATGTCATCTATCGTATTGTCACAGTTTTCCTCACAGAATTCAAGTACAAGAAATGCTACTCTTGTCATAACATCCGAATCTATCCAGATCTCGAGAAGCCTGTCTTTTTCCTCCTCGGAAAGGCTGTCCAGATAATCCCTGTTCTTGGTCATATAGGATATGCTGTTTCGCAGATTGCGAAAAACTCCCGCCGCCGCAGGCAGATCATCCAGATACAGAAATAGTGATGGCATGGTGTGGTTTTCAAACTGATCCTGGTGAGACTGTCTGTAGGCCAAAAGCTTCTCATATTCGGCTTCCACCTCATCAAGGGTTTTCAGGGTATCCGGAAAAGGTATGGGAATACTTCTTACATCCACATAGCCCGGAAGTGATGAGATCGGTACATGAGTATTGATCTCATTTGGTGTTCCATTCCAGTTTTTTCTGACGAACTCTGAGGCAAAAACACCCATAGGCCGGCCGGTGAGAACCGATTCAACATAAAGAAGCGCAAAATTACCGATCGTATAAAACACATTGATACGATCGTCAATAAGACTCCGGAATCCTACAGCCGCCTGAGAAAAGATCGCTCTTGTCACCGCGGAAGAATCCTCCCGCGCAAACTTTGTACGGACAATCTCGTCAACTATGTCCGATTCCGTACATAACTCAGCCACCTTATCCATAAGCCTGATGTACTCGTCCCTGACATACTCCAGATTCTTATCCTTTTCTTTTGAGATATCCGCATCGCCTATGATGCTTTCCATCCTGCTGTAATCGGGCCTTCGGTCAGCAATAAGTCTGTCCCGTATCTCGCCGTATTCCGGCAAGGTTTTGCAATGTGCGCCAAGTGCAGCTCCTATCTTTTCACCGCAACTGCGAAACGTCTTACTGTAAGAATCAGAGACTTGGGGCATGTCTTTCCTGGCCTGCCGCATCTCCTCCGCGGCACAAGCCTCCCCGGTTTCTTTGTCAATGCCGCACGATAAAAACCAGGTTCTGACAGCGTCATCCAGGGAAGAGCACAGCACCTTTATCTCTTTTTCAAACACATCCGCAAATCCTACGTCACTGCCTAAAACTACAGTCTCTTCAAGAAAAGTCCGCGTCTCCATGGCGCGTACGATCCCCTCGATCTGCGCGATGTGACCGCTCTCGGTCGGCGGCATGGCCGCAAACTCACTGCCCGTAAGCACCCGTTTTGGAATATGATCATCCGATTCCGTAAATCTGCGGAAACGGCGCAACACCTCTTCTGCCATATCCGGATCATAGTGTTCACCCGACGCCATTCCCTTGTCCCCGGCAGAAGCGATCATAAAATCCATTTTTTTACGATAAAAGAACTCTCTATGCCTTACCGTATAGTCCATACTCTGTCCCTTTTACTGTGCTGCGCCCGGCGCACTTCCACCGGCCGCATCAGAAGCCGACCGGATCTTCTGTGCTACCAGATCTATCATAGCCTCATATTCCTTGTAAAGCTGCTTGAATTCGGCCTGATCCTCAGGTAGATTCTCAATATCCTGAGGCGTCATTTCCTTCTCTGCATTGTAAATATATAAAACAAGCCTGTCAGCCTCCGTGAACATCTTGGCGATCGCTTCCTGGCGAGCATCCTTTACATACCCACCTGTGGCCGGATCCTCAACTTTTCTCGGCAATATACTAGCGTTCCTTGCCTGAGCTGAGTACTTAAGCCAAAGATTATTCATAATATACCGGGCAAATGCCTTCTTGTCACTTTGAAAGACTTCTGCCTGACCTATATTATTATATGCCTCGGTGATGTATTCATTGAATCCCGAAGTATCCGTTATAACTGCTCCTTTAAACGTCTCCAGCAGTGCCCGCGAAAGCGCTTCAACACCTGCGCCAAACGGCCTGGTGCTGGGAGAATTGTTGTTCACATGCTTTGTGACATACGTATGGCTCATTGTCTCAGCAGGTATTTCCATATTATCCGATACGGCATCATATAATTCCTTGTACTTTGCCTTGTAACCATCAAAAACTGTGCCATGCATAGCTTCATCGGACTTTTGCATTGCAGTAGAAGACACTCTGATTCCAAGTGCGCTGATGGCGGCTTTTGTAAGATCATCCCCCGTCTTATTTTCTGCCTTCGCCTTTCTGTATGCTTCATTCGAGAGCGCTATCGCACTGCCTTTCTCAACCTCAATGCCGTTGGGTCCTGTCTTTTCTTTCTCCAGATCCGCCGGCTTTTGTTCGCCCGCCTTTAAGGGAATTTCCTGAAATGCTTTTTTATATGCTGCCATCTTAGCCGGGTCACCGGCTCCGGACGATCCGTTATATCCGCCTGCCGATGATACCTGTTGTTTCAAAAATCTTCTGAAGTTAACATCAACTATCAGGCTTTCTTCCTTTATCTGAGTTTTTTTAAAGTCCCTTTGAAATTCGTTAATAGCAAATTGCGACCCGCCCCTTACTGCTTTGATGCTTTTGGCCACATTAAGCATAAGCCCATTTGAATCAAATCCAATTCCATGCTCAAAACAAATCTGTGTCACAGCGTTATTGAAAGCTGCTACCGCTCCAAAACGCACCTCTATAAGACGCCTCTTAAAAGCGGGCATCTCGCTAAAATATGCAGCGTTTGTCGGATCTTTCATGACGTTATCATAGTAACAAAGTTCATTGGTGAGGTCTTTGAGTTCGAGGATATGATCATGTACATAGTCATCCGTAAGCATTCCAACATCAAGCTTTGCGTCCAAAAACTTCTCTGTCATCTTGTCCAGATGCGGTCTTTTCTTTTCAATATCTCCTGAAATATAATCCTCAACAAAGGTTAAATTGGCCGCCTTCTTTGCCGCCTCCGTCTCATCAAGAGGCTCTCCGGACTCGTTGACTTTAAAACCCTGACAAAAGATCTGAAGAACTCTGTTATCCGCTCCCGAAGTTTGGACCCTCTCTGCAAGCTCGGGATCCTTTAACCAGACACTCTCTGCGTTTGCCTTTTCATTTGCTCTCTCCTGAAGTGCCATATCGGTTTCCATGGTGAAAAGATCTGCACCATTCCACTTGTTTTTTTCCTGATATTCCTTAAGAAGCCTTTTATCCTCCCTGCGCTTTTTGAAGCCGCGCTTTGGGGATGCATACTGCTGCACAGGCGAGCCTTCAGCCGTATGCGAGGCCTTGAACGTTGCAATACGGGTCTTCGCCTCCATAAACAAACGGTCCGTATCCTGCATCTGGGCAGAGGTCAAGTTGGCCTCCTGCAGACTGAATGCAAATGTATCCTTAAAGGCCTGCTCTACAGCCTTATCCTCTTCGGTAAGGGAAGCCAGCCTCCGCTTTTCTATCTCTTCCTGTTGTTTAAGTTTATCCTCAGTTGTCTCGGCTTGTAAATTTGCATCACTCATATTTGCCTCCTTTCAATCACCTGCCGGCAAGCTCAAATCGTTTGGCTATCTGTTTTGCATCCGGGATAAGAAATCTTACCAGCCCATCTGCCGTCCTGTCGGTAACCGGTATAACAAGGACCATATCCCCGGAGTATAAATCCATGGCACGCTGTAGCGACAACGAAAAAAGCTTGAGCATCACCATAGGTTTTCCGGATTCATTGAGGGCACCGGATATTGAAAGCCCTCCATTCGTTTTTTCTACAACGATATATGCACTTATTGCGCCATTTTCCTCATAAACCATGCTGACCTGCTGATCAACCGACCCGGAAGAGAATCCTCCTTCAGGAATTGGTGCAAAACTGGCTGTTGCATATCTTTCCGCATCACGAAGAAGTCCGCTATCGGACTCGTCAAAAAACTTCATATTGTCCGATTTCTTTATTTCCTTTTTTTTCAGCTGTCCCTCGGCCGCTTCCTCTAAAGTTGTCAAGTATAGTAGCGGCAAAGAGTCCGGCTTTTCTTCAAAGCCATAGGACTTTAAGAAATCAACCAGTGCGCTATGCTCTTCAGAGGTGACTGTCATATCAAGGATATAGTTCACACAGCGTACGGAAGCACTCTCTTCCAACGCATTTAAAAGAGATGTGCCTATACCCTTATCTCTGTATCCGGGGGCCACATAGAAAGAAGTAATATAAAAAGTGACGCCCTCCAATTGTCCACTGATGGCAGCAACAGATGTGTCGTCAATGATCCACCCCAGCGCCAGCATTGGCTCTCCGCTTCTTATAGCCTCCGCACTGTCCGGCAAAAGCAGCGAAGCAAAGGAATCTATGTTCTCTTTTGTTATTACGCTAAGATCACCTTCCGTTTTCGGTACAAAATCGTATCTCATAGCAGATCTCCCTTAAAAAACATAAATCAGTTTATTCCTTTTTGCCTTTCAAAATAATTCGCAAGCTTTTCACGAAGCTCGCTCTTTGTGATGATCTTTAACAGATAATCTACAGGCTTTAGCTTCATGGTAATTCCCGGACAATTCACGCATTAATGGCATTGTTTTAATTTTGCGTGTTCATAAGGGCTATGTCAATATACCCCGAAAATATAACCTTAAATTCGTTTTATATGACTTGTTTTGGCTTTAGTTTTGTGGTAGTATTCGGTCGTGCTTAAGAGATCAAAATAAAAGCATTTAGGAAAAAGACAATGAAATCAAAAGAAATGGTTGACTTAACCAATGATATAGTCCAGCGATACTATAAAAATGATATTCAGCCCTTTTTAGATCATGTGGATGAAAAGGTACTCTGGTATGGTCCCGCTAAGGGGCAGTTTCTCTCCGGCAAGCAAGCGATACTGGATACCTGGGCAGGTGAAAAGCATTCTCTGTCCTTTTCTCTTGGCAATGTCCGCCTGGATCATATCTCATCCCATAATTCTTACTGCGAGGTTATGATGTCTTTCCCCGTCACTACGCACTACCCTGACGGCGGAAGTATCACTATGGATCAGATCATCCACATCACATGGTGTGAGCGAAAGACGGATGACAAGAAAAAAGTTCCCCGAATGCTGGTCGTTCATATTTCAGATCTGTATCAGAAACATAAAGATGACAATATCTATCCCGTACACTTAAACGAAGTATACAATGGTCGCCTGCCCGTCACTGACTTGGGAAAGCGCCTTTATTTCCGGGGAATGGATTCCTCCGACCTGTACCTCTTATCAAATACGATCATATGGGTTGAAAGTACAACCTACGGTCGCCATGCCATCCTGCACACAACAGACGGAGATTTTCAGGCTTCCTCATCCACCGCTGTCCTGGAAAAAGATTATCCTGATCTTCTCATGCGCTGTCATGAGTGTTATCTTGTGAATCCCAGGTTTATCGTCAGCATTAAGCGTTTTAATGTTACCCTGTCAGACGGCAAGGTACTTCCTATCCCCGAAAAAAAATACACCGCCTTTAAAAAAGCGGTGTACGAGAGTTATACTAGCGATTCAGGCAAAAAGTAGGGTTATCCTATTTGTTCACCATAAACAAAGTCATAACCGCACGAAGACCTTCGGGACCATGGTTATCTGTCACCAGTTGTGAAGGATCAAACTATGGAGTAGCCCAGTTCAGGCTCATATCGATAGTACCATCTCCAACAACTGAGGGACGAACACCTACAGCCGTTCCAACATAGGTAGCATACGTTTCGCGCAGGAATACGTGATTCTGCTAGCCCACTACCGTAACCGTACACTTATAGGTCTTCTTTCCAAGCTTTGCCTTGATTATGGCTTTACCTTTTTAGTGTCTTTCTTTGAAACATTTTTCAGCTTGAGGGTAAAAATCTTCCCCTGCTTTATCAGACTGCCAAACCGTGCTACTATCTTCTATATACTTGTGATAATATTAAACAAATGGTTTTTGGGGAGGACTATCATGGCAAAAAAGATATTGTTTGTAAACGCCTGTGCAAGAAGCGGATCACGGACCCTTCGACTGGCCCGTGCTTTGGAAGAAAAGATCGGAGAAGGCGCCGATATAAAGGAGATAAAGCTCTTTGAGATCTCCATGCCTATTCTTGATGAAAAACTCATAGCAAAGCGGGACCACGCACTGATAACGGACGACTATAGCGATAGTTATTTTGATGCTGCCAGGGATTTTGCCAATGCTGACGAGATCATTATAGCGGCGCCCTACTGGGATCTGTCATTTCCTGCGGTCCTTAAGCAGTATCTTGAGATGGTCAGCATTAATGGAATCACTTTTAAGTACACTCCCGAGGGCATGCCTATAGGGCTCTGCCACGCTAAAAAGCTTTATTATGTTACCACCTCGGGTGGGGAGATCGGCGATCTCAACCTGGGATATGACTATGTAAAAGCGCTGACTACCCTGCTATTCGGAGTTGAGCGGACCTACTGCGTAAGAGCTGTTGGACTTGATATATTCGGAGTAGATGCCGAGGCTGTACTGGAAAATGCAATACAAAACCTTGGGCTTTTAAAATAAAAATGGATTTTGGATAGCTTTACTTCAACAAATCCGCAAGGTACAGCTCACCTTTTCTATGGGACCCTTTTATCCGTTTATATTCTTTGATGGCATCAACTAGCAAATCCGGCCGGTCTCCGTAATACTCTTTATAAAACTTCGTGGAGTTGTTGTACCGTTTACGTCCAAATAGGATATTATGCTTTGCAAACTCCTTCGGCGAAATCGAGGACTTCACTTTCTCATATTCAGAAACCAATCCCTCTGAGATGATAAGTAGCATTTCCAGCTCGGGTTTTGTACAGTACTTCTCTACACCGGATATCTTTTCCTTATAATCCCCCGGAATCTTCAGCCTTTCATTTTGCACATCACCAATGCGCATAACAAGAACATCATTCATCGGATAAATATTTAGTTCTGTCCGCACCTGCGCATTGCCTGTAATCTGCCTAGCATGATAAGGAGTCAATCCAAGCAGTTCATCCTCTCCAAAGATCAGTTTATCGTGCAATATCAGAATCCGGATGATTTCCAGTTCATTCGGACCCTCGCACATAATAAGCCGCTTCATGCTTTTAGTTTCCTCTTTAAATTCATCAGTTCATCATAATTAACTGCGGTCTGAAAAGCATTGTTATAATACTGCTTGCTCTTCAAAAGCTCCGGCCGAATCTGATAATCCACATACATGTTGGAGAGGGACACATGCTTGCCGGACTTACAGATCCATATATTGTCCTGCCTTCCCATCTGGTCTAGTACCTCGCAGTAATGAGTAGTAAATATAAGCGTAGCGTTATGCCTGTTTACAGTCTTGTCCTTATAAAGACTGATCATGTTCTCAACAAGCGTCTTATGGAAATGATTCTCTACTTCATCGATCAAAAGATCAAAACCCTCCTTCAAGGAGGCGACCATTAGCGTATAAAGAAGCAGGCCCTTAGTGGTTCCGCTTGATAACATGTACACCAGCTGAGTATCTGAAATCGTCTTAGCCTCGCCGTTGAAAACAAGCTTATAATTGTGTTCGTCGAGCTTTTGCAGATCCTCGATATTCTCATCAAATATCTTCATGATGTTTGCAAGGATTTTAGTATCAATATCATAATTCTGCAATGCCTTAAACATCATCTCATAAGTATCCGCTCCTTTTCCGAAACTGTCAAAAAAGATCGCTCTCGTCTGCTTTTTCTTAAGCACAAAAAACACATTAGATGTATCCTCCGGAAGATCCCCAAGCCCAGTAATCTCCACAAAAGAATCCGCATCAAAAATCTCTTTTACATTTGTTTTATAATACTGCTTTCTATAAATATGCTCGTTCATAAACACAGCTCTGTTGCCTAAGGAAATATCCGCACCAAGCTTTGTCTCATACTTGTAAATATAGTTTTCATGATAGAATACGATCTCCAGTTCAACCCCATCATAAGAATAACTCTTATCTTCAAGCCGAAACTCTCCAAGAATGGAATAACAAGCATCCAGCAAGTCCGCTGCCGATGTTTTTCCCGAAGCATTTTTCCCAATGAATGCCATTGTATTGTACACATGAAGCTCCGGTGCTATCTCCTGAAGCTCATATTCCTTATCCTCTGTCGTCTTTCTTGACTTTGCGACCAGATCGATCGTGAAGCCATCAACACAGTTTTTGAAATGATCAGCTTTTACCCTCAACAGTTTCATCGCTTTACACCTCCGAAAAGAAACTCGTGTTCCGGGGCTTAACGCCCCGAAAACACTGTATTTTCAGTTCGAGTACGCGTACTCGAACTACGTTGTTGTATCATATAGACGCCCACGTAGGGTATCCAATTCCAGTTTTAGTCGGCGATTCTCTTCTTCA
>JAEELH010000125.1 GCA_016288825.1 Lachnospiraceae bacterium
GATCCCTCGCCTCCACAGGCTCATGTTCTTCATCCTCCGAATGTTTTTCCTTCGGCGAAGCCTTGGGGCGCCTTGGCATTTCTCGCCTTTTCTTGATAGCAAAAAAGACAAGCGCTACCACAACTGCAAGAAGTAACACGACCCCTGCTATCTTTAGCCTCGGCATGATAGATGCTATACTGACTGCTTTCGTCCCATTTGGGGCCTTTGGTTCCTGGGCAGGCTCCCTTTCTATATCTTCCTGGTAAGGTTCGCCATGCTCCTCTTCCTGTTCATTTTGCATAAGATCATCCTGCACGTCAGAATCTGTTCCTTCCGGGCCTGTCAGCAAATCCTCCCGCTCAGGCGTCTCCTTATCATCTATAGGCTCATTGTCACTTTCATCAGCTTCCTTGGTATCTTTCTTCTCATCCGTATCCGCTTCGTCTTCTCCGGAATCCTTTTCATCTTTCTGCTTGTCTTCTACCGAGGGTTTCTTCGGTTTAGTCTCATCCTTCTTGCTTTGACTTCCGCTGCCGGATCCTCCTCCGTTACCGCCACCGTTCCTTCCACTGTTCTCTCCCGGATTGCTTCCCGAATGTCCGCTTCCCCCGGAATGAGAACCGCTACCGCTGTTTCCAGAGCCTCCCGAATGGGAACCCCCGCTGCCCGGATCCTCCAGCACTGCATCATCACTCCCCGGATCTTCCATCACCTGATCATCCGAAGGTGCAGGCATATATGCCAGTGCCTTTCCCGAGCACGAAGCAATGAAAATGCCGCAAAATATGCATATAAGAGCCTTTTTTATCACACTCATCAGAAAGCCTTTCTACAAAACCAAACGCAGTCTACTTTAAGATTTTTATGTATTTAGCATAATCTTAAAGTAGTATTTTAAGATTTTATTGACATCCGCAAAATCTTAAAATAGAATAATCATATACATATATGATCCAATCATCGGAGGTAGACCTATGATCACAAGAGAACACTATATTTCGCCAATCAGAAACTTTTACGATAGCGACCTGATAAAGATCATCACCGGTATCCGCAGATGCGGAAAATCCATCATACTAAAGCAGGTAATGGCTGAGATCGAAGGAGCCGGCAAAAAGTGTCTATTTCTGGACTTTGATCTTAAGCCTGTCCGTGCAAAGATCCCTAATGCGGATGCCCTCATCGACCATGTAAACGAATTCATTGGCGATGAAAAACTGTATGTTTTCCTTGATGAAGTCCAAAACGTTGACGGCTGGCACGAAGCCTGCAGGACCCTTCGGCTTTACAACTGCTCTCTTTTCATTACAGGCAGTAACTCAAAACTCCTTTCTCGTGAGTTTACAAAGGAACTATCCGGAAGATTTGTTTCTTTCCGTATCAGGCCCTTCGTTTACAGAGAAGCCTTTGAATATGCCAAACAGCTTGGCCTTGATTATTCAACAAACGACTACCTGATATGGGGCGGCTTCCCCGCTTCCATCGAGCAGGCGGATGTAGATGCCAAAAAGATCTATCTGAATGATCTTAACAACACCATCATTTATAACGACCTCGAAAACAGGTACAACATCCGCAAAAAGGATGTGTTTGAGCGCATCGTAGATTTTATATTGGTCTCAAACTCCCGGATATTCAGCGCCAAGTCCATAACCGATTACATGAAAGGCCAAAATGTTTCCGTCAGCGTACCCACCGTGATCAAATACCTTGGTTACCTTAAGGAAGCCTATGTGATCGAGGATGTGGAGCTTTATTCTCCAAAGGCAAAAGCCAAGCTGGATTACTATTACAAGCTTTATGATGAGGATGTTTCCTTTAACAGTATCCGCGTTTCCGGCAATCGCTTTGATCTGACACATAACCTCGAAAACATAGTCCTAAGCGAACTGCTTTATTTAGGCTACGAAGTTACTGTTTATAACAATAAAGGCCGCGAAATAGATTTCCGCGCTGAAAAAGATGGAAAGATCTATCTTGTCCAGGTTGCCTACAGCGTAACGGAAGACAAAGCCTATGAGCGTGAATTCTCCGCCTTTAATGACATTGATAACTCTGTCAAAAAGATCATTATTACAAACGACGAAAACGACTATTCCACAAGCACGGTATATCATTACAAGTTAAAAGATTTTCTTCAGATGGATGAGTTATAGGATAAAGCACTATCATCTTGCCGCAGCCAAGGGCTGCGGTTTTTTTATTTCCCACGATCATTCTCATGTCTCCCCCCTTTTTAATTATTGCTACTATAATGGCGATTTTTGACATATTCTCCATTTTTTGCTAATATAATAGCAACAAAACGGAGGTGTTTATGGATAACAACTATATGTGGGATACCCCTTCTGATGTCGCTCTTAGGCTTGCGCAAAAGCTGCGCCGCATCAGAAAGAGAAAACATATAACCCAAGAGCAGCTGGCCACCAGGAGCAATGTAAGCTACGCATCCCTTCGAAGATTCGAGCAGACCGGCAAGATATCTCTTGAAGCCTTCATCAAACTTTCCATGGAACTTGGTGTTGTCAGCGAGCTAAACGAACTATTTTCACAACCCGTATATTCCAGCATCGAGGAGGTTATAAATGACAGGAAGTAAAACTCTCGAGGTTATATATCATGACCGCTCGGTTGGCCGTCTTGCCGAAACCCCCGATAAGCGCATTGCTTTCCAATACAGCGACGAATGGCAAAAAGATGGTTTTTCCATAAGTCCCTTTTCTCTTCCACTTTCAAATGATGTCTTTGTGCCAAACGAAAGATCCATCGAGCGCTTTGGAGGCCTCTTCGGCGTCTTTGCCGACAGCCTTCCTGACAGTTGGGGCCAGCTCCTTTTGGATAGGCACCTGGCATCTCTTGGCATAAACCGTAGCGATATCACTACCCTTGATCGCCTTGCATACATCGGAAGATCCGGTATGGGTGCACTTGAATACCTGCCCTCAAAGGAAGCAGACTTTGATTTATCGCCTTCCGGCCTCAGTTTCGATGAGATCGCAAAAGAATGCGAAAAGATCTTATCTTCAAAAACTTCCGATCAGCTTGACCTTCTTTACAAGATGGGCGGCTCCAGTGGAGGAACCCGGCCCAAGATCCTCCTTTCCGAAGAAGGGGAAGACTGGATAGTTAAATTCCCCTCAAAGGATGATCCATCCATCAGCGGCATGCGCGAATACGACTACTACCTGTGTGCCAAAAAGTGCGGCATTGTAATGACGGATAGCGAGCTTATCCCCTCTTCATACAGCAAGGGATACTTCAAAACAAAGCGCTTTGACAGAGCGGGGGGCAAAAAACTCCTATCCATTACCTTTGCAGGCCTTCTTGAGGCGGATTTCAGGGCTCCGTCCTGCGATTATGAGACTTACTTTAAGCTTGTCCGCGCCCTTACAAAGGATAATGAATCCGATAAAAAGCAGCTGTTTATGGTCATGTGCTTTAACATCCTGACCCACAACCGTGATGATCACTCCAAAAACTTCTCCATGCTCTACACCGACGAACTTGGCTGGCGTCTTGCCCCTGCTTATGACCTTACCTATAGCGACACTTACTGGGGCGAGA
>JAEELH010000126.1 GCA_016288825.1 Lachnospiraceae bacterium
CCTTCGTTTCCGGTAGTAAGTCCCATGACCGGAGAGTTTCACAGTGTTACAAGGATCACAATTGTCTCTCCCATAGAGGATGGGGAGATCTATTATACCTGGAACGGAAGCGATCCCACGGTGTCGTCTTACAAATATACGGCACCGATCACCGTTCCAGAGGGAGATCATATCCTGTCAGTTATAGTTATCGATCATCACGGACTGTCCAGTGATGTACTGAGATGCAGTTACTCATACATACCTGCAGCCGAACCCAAAGAATCCTCGGGAGATGAGTGATGAAGATAAAGCTTATTTGTCCCGGCAAGATTAAGGAAGCTTTTATGAGAGATGCTTGTGGAGAGTATCTTAAAAGGCTTAGCAGATATGCGTCTGTCAGTGTCATAGAGGTTTCCGATGAGAGGACGCCGGATTCCCCTTCAGCTAATGAGAGGGAGATGATCCTCAAAAAGGAGGGAGAGCGGATCCTTTCCAAAATAGGTGACAGGGATTACGTTATTGCACTTTGTATCGATGGACGCTCCATGAGTTCGGAAGACTTTGCGGATAATATTCGGGATCTGAGGGATGGTGGACGTGATATAACTTTTGTTATTGGAGGGTCGCTAGGACTATGGGACGGTGTTGTTGCCAGGTCCGATCTCAGACTTTCTTTTTCAAAAATGACATTTCCTCACCAGTTGATGAGAGTTATTTTATTGGAGCAGATATACAGGGCTTTCAGGATAATATCAGGAGAGCCGTATCATAAATAGGGGGTAGGGGTCATGAAAATGTATGACCTGATAGAAAAAAAGAAAAGGGGAACAGAGCTTACACCGGAGGAGATCCAGTGGTTTGTTCGGGGAGTTACGGATGAAAGTATACCGGATGAACAGATCACGGCTTTTCTTATGGCTGTCTATTTCAAGGGCTTGACCGAGGCGGAGACTTTTGAGCTTACCTTTGCCATGAGAGATTCCGGTGATGTTATGGATCTTAGCGCCGTTAAGGGCGTATGCGTTGACAAGCACAGTACCGGAGGAGTGGGAGATAAGGTTTCTCTTGTTTTGCTTCCGATCCTTGCATCCTGCGGACTTCCGGTTGTTAAGATGTCCGGAAGGGGACTTGGGCATACCGGAGGGACCATTGATAAGCTGGAGTCCATCAGTGGATTTCGGACGGATCTTTCCGAGGATGAGTTTATAGATATCGTTAACAGGTGTGGGGGTGCTATCTGCGGTGCCAACAAGAGTCTGGCTCCTGCCGATAAAAGGCTTTATGCCCTCAGAGATTCTACGGCTACCGTGGATGAGATTTCACTTATAGCTTCAAGTATCATGAGCAAGAAACTGGCTGCCGGAGCAGATGCAATTGTCCTTGATGTGACTACGGGCGACGGCGCTTTTATGAAGGATGCGGATGATGCCCGTAAGCTGGCGTCCCTTATGGTCAGGATAGGAAAAAGTGCGGGCAAGGATATCTGCGCTTATATAACCGATATGGACGAACCCCTGGGATTCTATATCGGTAATTCTCTTGAGGTGTACGAAAGCATACTTGCACTTTGCGGCAAAGGTCCCGAGGATCTTATGAGGGTCGTTAGTGTACTTGGCGGTGCCATGCTTCGCTTCGGCGGTATATGTGCTACTGCAAACGAAGGAGAAAAGATGATCTCCGAGTCTGTTACATCCGGAAAGGCCCTTGATAAATTCAAGGAGATCATAACCGCTCAGGGAGGGGATCCGGCCTGCGTTTCTGATCCGGAAATACTTGTTAAGGCTCCCGTTGTTGTTGATGTTGTGAGTGAAAAAGAAGGATATGTCAGTCGTCTTTTGGCATCACAGGCAGGACATGCGGTAAAGTGCCTTGGCGGCGGTCGTGATAAAAAAGAAGATATTATCGATCCCCTTGTGGGAGTGCAGCTCTTCAAAAAGATCGGCGATCATGTAAGCCTGGGAGAGGCCCTTGCAAGGATATATGCTTCTGACGAGGCTCAGGCGGCCCTTGCTGCAGATGAGATCAAAGAGGCATATGAGTTTAGTGATAAGTCTGTGATCAGACATGATGTGATCATTGATTATGTGGAGGATTAATGGAAGAAAAGGAAATACTTATTCCGGTTTCGGACCTTTCTAATATATTCGGTGAGTTTGATGCAAACCTTCGTCTTTTGGAGGATGAATTAGATGTTGATATCATTACCCGTGGAGATTCCGTTAAACTCAAGGGCAGGTCGGATGATGTGAGCTCTGCAGGTGCAGTGCTGGAGGAACTCTGCCGACTTTCTGCAAGAGGCAGTCAGATCAACGAACAGAATATCAGATATACCGTGTCCATAAGAGATCAGCTTGCAGATCATCCCATGGTTGACATGGATAAGCAGACCATTTGTCACACTATTTCGGGAAAGCCCATCAAACCCAAGACATTGGGGCAGAGCGAGTATGTCCGCTCAATGGAAAAGAAGATGATTACTTTCGGCGTTGGTCCTGCCGGTACCGGCAAGACCTATCTTGCCATGGCAATGGCCATTACTGCCTTTAAAAATGAGGAGGTGGAGAGGATCATCCTTACCCGTCCGGCTATTGAGGCCGGAGAGAAGCTGGGCTTTTTGCCCGGTGATCTTCAGAGCAAGATCGATCCTTACCTTCGTCCTTTGTATGATGCCCTTTATCAGATCATGGGTGCTGACAGTTTTCAGCGTAATATGGAAAAGGGGCTTATAGAAGTGGCTCCTCTTGCTTATATGAGAGGGCGAACCCTTGACAATGCTTTTATCATTTTGGATGAGGCTCAGAACACTACACAGGCTCAAATGAAGATGTTCCTTACCAGGATCGGTTTCGGTTCCAAGGCTGTTATCACGGGAGATGCATCCCAGAAGGATCTTGCCCCGGGAGTAAAAAGCGGCCTTGATGTGGCTCTTCGTGTGCTTTCCCGTATTGACGATATTGCCATTTGCCGCCTTACAGGCGCTGATGTTGTAAGGCATCCTCTCGTACAAAAGATCGTCAATGCTTATGACGAGTATGAAAAGCATTCCGGTAAAAAGATTACGGGAGGCAAATGATGGAGGAAAGAATTTCACCCCAGAGGATCCTGTTTCTTATCGCCACAATTCTTGCTAGTTTCGCAGGTGCATTCTATCTTTGTTACAGACATATAGAGGAGCAAAAAATATTTCTTTGCCTGATCATCGTGGTACTTATCATGGTGCTGTGTGCTTTTTTGCTTGCTATTTATGACAGAAGAAAGGAAAAGATCTATTATTACGGCACCGATTACAGTAAAGTATTTTTGATGACCGTACTTGCCTGGGGAGCGGTGATAGGAGGAAGCTTCCTGCCCACCTTTTATTTCCCGGCGGGGATATTGGTGTTTATCATGGCAGGAGTTATGGAAACAGCTTCTGCGGTAGCCATGGCTGTGATCATGTGCCTTATCCTGTATGTATCTGCAGGTGATCCGGCGGGCGTGTTTTTAACATATTCCGTTCTTTGCGTATATGCGGGTATGATATCGGACTTTATGAAAAAGTCTGAAATGAAAAGAAGGATCGCTTCATTTTTCCTTATGTTTCCGGTCCTCATACTTATTCCTGCAGTTTTTTACTATGATACTTACAGTGAGATCGGTGTGCTTGAAGCCGAGGTTTTCGGTGGGGGAGCACTTTTGACATCTCTCTTTGCCGTTATCCTGTTTCCTCTTTTGCATCATTGGATCAGCAGAGAGAAGAAGGCTTTGTATGATACCATACTTGATGAAGAACACCCCCTTCTTGTGGAACTCAAGGAGTTTTCTATGAAGGAGTATGCTCACGCACTTAAGGTTTGCCAGCTTTCGAGACTTTGCGCAATTGAGATTGGTGCAGATGCAGATCTGGCTGCTGCGGGAGGGCTTTTTTACAGGGTTGGTAAGATATACGGTGAGCCGGAGATCGAAAATGCTCTTGCAAGTGCTTATAAGTACCGGTTTCCCAGAGAGCTTATGGTACTCATGGGAGAGTATGGGGCAGTCAGATGCAAGCCGTCGTCGCCGGAGTCCGCTATCGTACATATGGTAGACGCACTGGTGCTTAAGATAGAAGCCCTTGAGGAAAACGGCAATGCCATGGAAAGTGATTGGAACCAGGATATGGTCATATATCAGACCATGAACGATCTTTCTCAAAAGGGGATCTATGATGAGTCCGGAGTTACCATGAACCAGTTCCTGGAGATCAGAAAATGTCTTGTCAGGGAGGGAAAGCTGATATGACAGTATACTATGAAGAAGAGGTGGACACCGGATTTGATTTTGACGGTGCGCCTAAGCTGGCTCAGCAGGCAGCGGAAGCTGTACTCAGTTGCTGCGAACTTGAGGATGAATTCGAGGTGTCCGTGACAGTTGTGGATTCGGATACCATCAGAGAGCTTAACAGAGATCATAGGGAAATTGACAGTGAGACAGATGTGCTTTCCTTTCCAATGATCGATTTTACAAGTCCATGTGACGTATCGTGTATTACCGATGATTGTTTGGATCCGGATGACGAATTATATAATCTTGGAGATATCATTCTTTCTGCGTACAGGATAAGATCTCAGGCTGAGGATTTCGGACATTCAATGAAGCGTGAATTCTCTTTCCTTATCGTCCATAGTATGTTACATTTATTGGGTTATGATCATATGGAGGATGATGAGAGAGTTGTCATGGAAGATATGCAGCGGATCGTAATGGAGCATATCGGGATCGGGCGTTAGAACTTGGAGGAATAATGAAAAAGAACAATAGTAAGTTAATTGTACTGGCAGTTTTCTTGGTAGTAGCCATAGTTGCCCTCATAGTTGTATTCATTAATATGGGAAAGCCGAAAGAGGAGCCTGCCCCGGAGCCGGAGGTAACTCAGGTTGAAGAGCCCGAACCTGAGCCGGTAGTAGAGGAAGAACCGGAGCCTGAGCCGGAGCCCGGATACATCAGCCTTCTGACAGGCGAGGAGATGGACAAAAAATATGAGGGCAAGCGTCCTATAGCTCTTATGATAGAGAACACTTCCATGTGCCAGCCTCACTACGGTATCAACAAGGCGGGTATTATTTATGAGTGCCCCGTTGAGGGCGGTATCACTCGTCTCATGGGTGTTTTTGAGGATTATAACGGACTCAAGAGACTTGGTAACGTAAGAAGCTGCCGTCCTTACTATGTTTATATAGCAAGCGAGTTTGATGCGATCTATATGCATTACGGTCAGAGTACCCAGGGTAAGGAACTGCTTGCCACAGGTATCGTGGACAACCTTAGCGGACTTGACGGTTCGGTTACAGGTGATGTGTATTACAGGTCCAATGATAAAAAGGCACCGCACAATGCCTATACTTCCACAGCCGGGATCAAGGCAGGTATCAAGAAAAAGGATTATCGCAAAAAACTGGCTGACGGCATAACAAGCCACTTCACATTTACGGATGCTGATCATCCCATCACACTTTCCGAGGGAAAAGAAGCAGCAGTTGTGGCTCCTTACTTTATGGATAATCATCCTTACTTCATCTATGATGAAAAGGACGGCCTGTACTATAGGTATCAGTTCAAGGATAAGGAGATGGATGCTGTTGACGGCAAGCAGGTTGCCGTTAAAAACATAATCTATCAGAATGTTAAAAGCGTTTTCTATTCTGACGGATACAGGCTCAACCTTACCATGACAGGTTCGGGAGAGGGCAAGTACTTTACCAACGGACGATATATCGATATCACCTGGAAAAAGGATTCAGACACTTCCAGGACGGTTTACTACGGCCCTGACGGAAGTGAACTTACCATCAATCCCGGCAAGACCTGGGTATGCGTTATTGAGTCTAAGTACGAAGACAGAAATAAAATATACAAGACGAGGGAAGAATTTAAGTAATGGAACAGGGCGAGAATAAAAAAACCGGATTTTTGGTACAGGGTACCATCCTGGCGGTTGCGTCCATTATTTCCAGGATAATAGGTCTTTTATACAGGCTTCCCCTGACGGGGATCATCGGTAAGAGGGGTAATAATTATTACGGTACTGCTTTTGAAGTGTACAGCATCATGCTTATCATTTCTGCTTACAGTATTCCTCTTGCCGTATCCAAGCTTGTTGCTGCGAAAAAAGCCCGGGGTGAGATGAAAATCATTGATAAGATCCTTAAAGGGTCGCTGCTGTTTGCCGCTATTAGCGGCGGAGGGGCGACTCTTATCGTGTTTTTCGGAGCGGATTTCTTTACGGGTGATATGATGCTTCGTACTCCCTTGGCCAGTATCGCATTGCGTGTGCTGGCTCCGGTCATACTTATAGTGGCAGTAGTAGGTGTGTTGAGAGGCTTTTTTCAGGGACTTGGTTCCATGATGCCATCTGCCATCTCACAGATAATCGAGCAGATCATTAATGCTGTTGTCAGTGTAGCTGCTGCGTATTTTCTTTTCAGCAGGGGCAAGATTATAGGAGCCATACTCAATAATCCTGACGAGTATGCGGCTGCTTACGGTGCTGCGGGAGGAACTCTCGGTACTGCCATAGGAGCTTTAAGTGCTCTGCTTTTTATGGCATTTATCTACCTGACTTTTTCCAGGAGTTTTAAAAGAAAAATAAGGCGGGATAAAAGTACTACAGAGGAGTCCTACGGATCTATCCTCAAGGTTCTTGTACTTACAATTGTTCCCGTTCTTTTGTCCACCACCTTGTATAATATCTCAGCAATAATCGACACCGGACTTTTTAAGCAGATAGCAAATATCCAGGGGTATGATCAGATCGCTATTGATGAGTGGTGGGGCGTATTTACCGGACAGTACAGGGTCATTATCAACGTTCCGGTATCTATTGCTTCAGCCATGGCTGCATCCAGTGTGCCGGCTCTCACTGAGGCATTTCATCTGGGTGATCATGACCTTATGAAAAGTCAGATCGATTCGGCCACAAGACTTGTTATGATCATCGCCATCCCTTGTATGGTGGGACTTGCGGTTCTGGCCGGGCCCATTATGCAGCTTCTTTTCGGTGATACGGATCCCGTATCGGGCTACATGCTCCTTGTGGGTTCAATTTCCGTTGTATTTTATTCACTTTCCACCTTGTCCAACGGTCTTTTGCAGGGAATAGACAAGATGAGACTGCCGGTTATCCATGCAGCCATAGCTTTGGTCGCTCAGGCTGTTTTCCTTGTACTGTGCATGTTTGTTTTCAGGCTTAATATCTTTGCAGTGGTCCTGGCCAATGCATTTTATGCCCTTCTTATGTGCGTATTGAACGGACTATCTTTGTACAAATACAGCAAAGTCAGATCCGATATCCAAAAGACTTATATCAGGCCGGCACTGGCATCTCTTATCATGGGTGTTGTAACTTTCGGAGTATTTCAGCTTACAATGCTTGCCAGCCACAGAAACTCTGTGAGCTGTATAGTTGCTATTGTTATTGCCATTCCGGTATATTTTGTGGCCATCCTTCTTCTGGGGGGCATCAGTGAAAAAGAGATCAGGGCCTTCCCCAAGGGTGACGCTATCGTAGGTCTTACAAAGCGGCTGCATCTTTTGAAAGAGGAGACAAAACAGTGAGGATCGGAATAATCGGTGCCGGAGCGTCCGGGCTTATGGCGGCCTATGCCGCGTCAGAAAAAGAGGGTAGCGAAGTCCTTCTTTTTGACAAGAATCCCATGCCGGGAAAAAAGCTCCTTCGTACCGGCAACGGAAGATGTAATTTTCTGAATAAGGTGCAGGACGTTACCTGTTTTAATTCTTCCAATCCGGAAAGGGTTAAGGAAACCCTTTCCAATATTTCTTCCGAAAACCTTCTTTCGGTTCTTCTTGATATGGGTATAGTTCCGACGTTGGATCATGATGATTATTATTACCCCATGAGCGATCAGGCCAAGGGCGTGGTAAAATGCATGACCGGTGCTGTTCGGGCCAGAGGTGTCCGCATACTCGGAGGCAAGGAGATAAGTTCTGTCAGAAGTGAGGATGGTGGTTTTGTTCTTGTTACTGATGGATATGAATACAGGGTCGACAGGGTTATTGTATGCTGCGGAGGCCTTGCTGCACCGGACACAGGATGTGACGGAAGCGGATATAGGATCATGTCTGGATTCGGACATAAAGTGACGGATACATATCCGGCCCTTTCACCTCTTATAATAGCTGATGATCCGCTGAAAAAGG
>JAEELH010000127.1 GCA_016288825.1 Lachnospiraceae bacterium
ACTTAACATGTTTTCCCGCCGTGGGGCCGGGAGTGGCGTAACTGTCCAATCTGACGTCACATGTGTTGTATTCAGCGCAATTGCCGGCCACTGGCGTTCTGCCCTGGAAGATATAAGTCACAGCATTGTTTTTATCGATGAAGGGCAGCCTTTTATATTTTCAAAAGATTTTGCTGATGTTGTTCAGCATTCAGACAACTATTATGTACTGATCACCAGGCGCCCCCTGCGTAATCTGCCGTATAGCACCAAGGAAATTTATGGTATCCGAACCACCGGCAAATTCAATTTCCCGGAAAAGATCTACCAGGAATTTTACCCTATTTACGATAATTCTTTTTCTGCATTAGAAAGCAGCGAGAATATTCTTATCCTCGAAGACAGTAACGCCGGGTACGAATTCTTCAAAACTGCCTTCCCCGGAATCGAATGTCTAAGCGCAGGCGGAAATTCCAATATTGCCGGCGAGTTGATCAATACACCCCCTGGGAAAAGTACCATTGTTATTGCTGACGGTGCGGCTTTTGGCGCCTATATTGAAAACATACTGTCTATACGAGACCTCAAAAATAACGCCAGTCTTTACTTGCCCGAGTCATTCGAATGGCTCATTTTAAGATCCGGGATAATGTGAACTTCCCATCCGGGTTACACTAAACCCAATCTTGTTACCAAAAAACACATGAAATGCCCGAAAATACGGCATTTTTGCTTGCAAATCAATCGAATACGTGGTATAATTTTAGTGTAACGGTTACACTAAAAGGAGTAAGCCATTGTATTACGATTATACGGTCCCCGTTCCTGTCATAAAAGGCAAGATCATTCAAAAACCAAAGAATGGATCCACATACATTCTTTACCAGTATGGCCAAAAGTATAGCTCGGAAAAGAAGTATGCTATACCTCAACGGACCATCATTGGAAAGCTGTCTCCGGACGGCAACCAGATGTATCCAAATGAGAGGTTCCAGGAATTCTTCCCGGATGTCTCTGTTCCTGAGGAACTGCCGGATGCCTATCGTAGTTGTGCGCTTCGCATCGGGACTTACGCAGTTATACGTTCAGTTATGAACGAATATAAGTTGCCCGAGCTACTTTCGCGATGGTTTGAAAAAGACAGCGGCCTCCTTATAGATCTTGTAGCATACATGATCGTTGAGGAGGAGAATGCCGGCCAATACTATCCGGATTTTGCTTTCTGTCATCCACTCTTTTCAGACGGGATGAGGATATATAGCGATTCTAAGGTTTCCAGGTTTTTAAATTCTGTTACCAAAGATCAGACTATAGGTTTCCTTGATGATTGGAACAGGAAGCGTGACCATAAGCAGCGCATCTATATATCCTACGATTCATCCAATAAGAATTGTCAGGCAGGGGACATAGATCTTATCGAATATGGCAAGGCTAAGGACGAAAAGGGATTGCCTGTTTTTAACCTTGCGATAGCCTTTGACAAGACCAATCGTGTACCTTTGTTTTATGAAGAGTATCCCGGTTCTATAACCGATGTGTCGCAGTTCATCTGCATGGTGGACAAGGTCATTGAGTATGGATACAAAAAGGTAGGTTTTATACTTGATCGCGGGTACTTTAGCAAGGAAAATATCCGCTACATGGAAACTGAAGGCTACGCCTTCATAATCATGGTCAAAGGACAAAAGCAGCTGGTTTCGTCCCTTGTTATGGAGCACCGAAATTCCTTCGAGACTGATCGAGAATGCTCTATACGCTCATACAGAGTATACGGGAAGACATTCCTTTCCAAGCTGTATGAGGATGATACCAAAGACAGGTATTTCCACCTGTATTTCAATCCAGCCAGGCAGGCTGCCGAGCGTGAGCGGCTGGAAACGCACCTTGATAAATGTAAGCTCCATATGGATAAGCACATGGGTGAACAGATCACTCTGGGCAAGACTTACCATCACTATTTTAAACTCACCTACGATAAATCCGGAAAGCTGGTGTCGTATAGGGAGCATGATGATGTCATACAGCAGGAACTGCTCACGTGCGGATATTTCTGCATCATAACCTCTGAGGAGATGACAGCGGCCCAAGCCTTGATCCATTATAAGGGCCGTGATATCTCAGAGAAGCTCTTTAGTGCGGATAAATCTTTTATTGGCTCAAAGAGCATGCGTACCTGTAGCAAAGAGGCATTATCAGCAAAACTCTTTATAGAGTTCATTGCTTTGATAGTCCGAAACAGGATATACAATCTTCTTAAAGAGACCCTCATGAATCTCGACAGCCGCCCCAACTACATGACTGTTCCGGCTGCCATCCGTGAGCTCGAGAAGATCGAGATGATCCGCCGGAATAATGGAAAGTATCGGTTGGATCATGCCGTTTCAAAAAGGCAAAAGACCATACTTAGTTCTTTTGGCCTGGATGCAGATGATATAAGATCTATCGCAGCACAGATAAGCTCTTTGCTTGAAAACAACCAGTCGTTTATTGATGATACAGAACAACCGGATGAGGAGGAATACGAAGATGGCACGAATGAAATCGATATCTTCGATTGAAAAAGAAATATCAAAGGTAGAGGATCAGCTCGCAAAAGCACAAGAAAAATGCGACGAACTGACCGCTAAGCTCCTTAAACTTCAGCAGCAAAAACAGGATTGCGAAGCAAAGATAGTGATGAACGCCTTCCGTAAAAGCGGAAGATCCATGAAAGAGCTTATGACATTTCTTGGGGAGTAACCCTCCTCAAGGGTGTTTAGTGTAACTTTTATGCAAAGTTCAGA
>JAEELH010000128.1 GCA_016288825.1 Lachnospiraceae bacterium
CAAGAATACCTATTCCAAGACCGCGAAGATAGTACTTTTTTTTCATTATAAATTGCCCTCCCCGTAAAGTCCAAGGATGAGCTGGATCTCACCAAGACCTACTCCGATCTTTTTGGCGATCTCAACCTGTGTATATCCCTGTTTGAACATGGAAATGATCTGTTCTTTGTTGTCGTCATCTGTATCATCTAAAGATACCTTAGGCTGAGGCTTTTTAGGTGCAGGCGCTGCTATCGGTTCCGGTACCTCATTCTCTGATGATATAGGCATTTCAGCAACTTCGGTTTCTACTTCAGCTGCAGTTTCCAATGCAGGTTCAGGCTCTGCAGCATATACCTCTATAGCAGGAGCACTCATTACTGCAGGCTCAGCTGAAACCGCAGGCTCAACTGAAACCGCAGGCTCAGCCTCAATCTGAGCAGCCTGTGCAGTAACGCTTTTTTGCATTTCTTCAGAAATACCTCGAAGATGAGATTCGTAATTCTGAGCATCCTTGGTAAGCTGTGTAAGCTTGTCCTGCTTTTCATTGAGCATCTGATAGATAAACATGATCTCCTCATGGGTCTTATCCATCTTTTGCATGACTGTATCGGAGTACTCCCCAATGGACATCAGCTTTTCGTTGGTCTCCTTGTCAGTCTCTCGCTCAAGCTTTTCAAGTGACTCATTGAGCTTGTTGCCGATACGTGAATCGATCTGAGCGTCAGCATCACGAAGCTGCCTTTCCATAAGTGCATTTATCTGCTTTTCACTCATCTTTTTGATCTCATCCACATCAGAAGAAGACAGCTTCTCCTGAACGAAGAAGCTGCCGATGAAAAACAATGCACCTAAGATCAGCAGTCCGATCTCTAAGTATTCCATGAAATAAAAACCTCCAACTATATTGAAATAGAAAATGTTGATTTTGATCCCTTGAGAGTTACCTTGCCGTCAGATGCAAAGGGATCTTCTTTTTCTTCTTTTTTCTTTTTGCGATTGTTGCCGCCCCCGGCTGCTCCACCTCCTGAATCATCAGGATTAAGCGCTTTATCCTCGGTAGATTCACCTGTCTCATTGACCTGCTGCGCTTGCTGCTGTGTCTGCTGCTGGGTCTGAATAGCTATATTTTCCTGACTCGTCCTGGGCTGATGCTCAGCCTGGGCGTGAACATTGGATACCTCGGTGGTGTTTTGGATCATTCCGTTAAAAACCAGAGGCTTAATGGACATATATTCCTCCTTACAGGTTAGATACAATGATCTCGCCGGTCTTTTTCTCAAAGACACAATATGATCTCTTGTCCTTGGTAGTCACGGACAGATCCGAAATAGTAACCGTAACTCCCGGGTAAATATCTCTTCTAATAACAACTTTTGCATGCTTACTGGCAAGGAGTTCCTGATGAAGCTGATTGAACTCGGTCCTGAGACTCTGCAAGAGGTTCTTGGCTGTACGAAGTTCTCCCATAAGCTTGCCGAGATACTGCTCATTTTTATCATCCAAAGCCTTGCCACTGGTAATAAAATCATTGTAAGATTCAACGACGGGACCGATCTTTTCAATCTTCATAGTCTCAGCCTGGATAGTTTTCTGGAGCATGGTGTAACGCTCCTTCTTGGCAGGTTCAATACCAACTTCCAGTCTGGTAAGGGCTCCCATCTCACTTCCGACGGTCATGCACTCGATCTTACCACCGGCACGAACGATACCGCCGGCTACATAGCCCTTGCGATCCAGGACCATAACATCTTCCTTGGCACTTACCTCACTATAGATAATGGAACTGGTCTCGATATATCCGCCTGAAATAACTTTTGCATTCTCAATGAAGGCTATGATGACATTACTGACAGCCTCCAAAGAGCCCTTATGCATACCATGGATACCACGCTTAACAATGATCTGGCCGCCGGCCATAACACGGGCATCCTCAACAACACCGTCGATTATAACATCACCCTCGGCCTCAACAACAAAGCCGCTGCGAACTGAACCTTTGATATGAACATTACCGCTGTAGGTGATATTACCGGTGGAATTATCAACATCTGCCGGAACCTCATACACATCGGAAACAAAGATCTGGTCTCCGGTAAGAGTTACATGCCCCGTAACCTCCGAATATGCACGAAGGCCATCATCGGAAATACGGATATTTTTACCGCCACTAAGTCTCTTGTCCTTAACAGAACGTGTAGGCAGATCCCTTCCCATGATATCCATACCTGGAGCTCCGGGATCCATGGGTGAAAGCTCTGCAAGAAGAGCTCCTGCCTCCACATGATTGATGGTATTAAGTTCCTTATAATCTACTGTTCCATCCTCGTTATGCTTAGGCTTGAGAGATGGATTGGTATTAAAATTATATGTGATCTTGGCATCATGTCCGATTATAGGCGGAGTTCCGATAGCCATCACGTAATCAGTGGCGTAGCATCTGTCATTGAGATAATCCATAATGACATTTTGATCAACGCCGTAAACGATGCCCCTGCGCTCCAACTCGGCAATGATGTCCTTGGCATCCATCTTGCGACCGCCCATGGAAGGGGGCCAGAACCTGACGGTTGCCTTCATCTTGTCTAGAGACACCTTGACATACATGGTCTCGGAAAACTCAAAATCAGGACATAATCCAAGATCGCATGTCGAAGGCTCAGTGGACATAAGAGTATCCCTGAGCAGTCTTTGATCATACTGATCTATTCCGTGAAGTGAAAGATACTCCACAAGTTCGGAATAGTTAATTGGTAATCCACCATCTACCGCAGGAGTATAATGGCAGATCGCAGTATTATCTTTTATTTCTATTTGAATATAACTGTTACGCTGTGACATGCCATCCCCACTATGACTTACACTAAACGTCTTTACCCTGCAGTAAGAACATCCATATAATTACCCATGGTCTTACGCATCTTAAGGAGCGCCTTGGTATGAAGCTGTGAAACCCTCGATTCAGATACTTCCAATACCTGAGCGATTTCCTTAAGCGTCATGTCCTCGTAATAGTACATAAGGACTACTTTTTTCTCTTTTTCAGTTAGAAGCTCCAGAGCTTCCTGAAGCTTTTGCTTGAGTTCGTCCCTTGAAACACTTTCCTCTGGCTGAATAAAATGAGAATTGGTAGCTGTCTCCATAGCAGGCTCATTGCCACCTGCATCCATAAATTCATTAAGTGAAACAAGATTAGTAACTTTTAATTGAGACTGCCACTCCAAATATTCAGCATTGGAAAGGCCAAGCTCCTCTGCAAGCTCCTTATCTGTAGCAGCATGACCGGTCCTAAGCTCAACGCTCCTTGAAGCCTCGTCAAGTTTTTTCTGCTTTTGTCTAACAGTCCTGGGAATCCAATCCATTTTACGGATCTGATCCAGGATAGCGCCCTTGATACGAAGAGAGGCATATGTCTCAAACTTCACATCCTTAGTAAGATCAAACTTATCAATTGCATCAATGAGTCCGAAAACACCATATCCGCACAGATCATCGTACTCCACATTGTTACCGAGATACATACTCATCTTACCGGCCACAACCTTGACCAGAGGTGCATATTCTATTATGATTTGTTCTCTGAGTTTAGGGGAGGGATCTTTACGATAACTATCCCATAACTCTTCTTTTTTATTGCCTGCCATTATCGGCGCCCCCAATCAACCGAATATCCGCTGCGGATCAAAGCAAATCGTCTTCGTCTTCCTCGTCATCGTTGTCCGTATTTTCGCCCTCTGACGGCTCGGATCCTTCTTCACCATCCTCCGACTCTTCGCCCTCTTCTCCTTCTGTTTCCTCCTCGGGTTCCTCAGGCTTGAATGCGTGATCCAAAACCATCTTGAGGATAGTTCCCAGGAAAAGAAAGATCAGTGCTGCCCAAAAGAATCGCCAGAAAAATACTGAAAACTCAACGCCCTGTATGATGGACAGAACGCAGGCGATAAATGAAGCAAGCAAAGCAAAAAGTATGGGGATTGGTTTAGTTTTCATATCTTATATGTGTCCCGTCCTACGGCTTTGATAAGGAATTCTCCGCTTTCGCTGTATATCTCTACCGTACGACCAAAGTTTTTGCCGCAATCCTCTGCGATCAGAGGTATGCCGAGTTTCTTGAGTTTTTCCCTGCTGGCAATGGCGTTGCGCTCGCCGACGTTGATCATATTGCTGTTTCCAACGTCGAACATCTTGGCTCCACCTGCTATCTTAGCCTTGATCCGGGCTTTTGATGCACCGGCCTTTATCATATCATCCAGAAGCTTTTGGATACCTGTATCCGCAAACTTGGCAATATTGGAATTTGCGCGAATAGCTGTGGAATCAGGAAGCATGATGTGTGCAAGTCCGGTAACCTTGGAAACCGGGTCATACATGGCAATGCCTATACATGAACCCAATCCTATAGTTGTGAGATTATCCGGAGCTTTGCATACTTTAAGGTCTGCCATACCAACCTTTATCATCTGCCCCATGTGTACCCCTCCTTAAACTATACAGGGAGACCAAGTGACGAAAGTATCTTCTGGTATGAATCTCCTTCTGGCATAAGGAAGTAATACCCACGAATACGCTCATCGATGGCTTCATCATCAATCTCGGTACGGATGAGAAGCGCATTATCACCCTCGGAACCAAAGATAATAGCCGGAACCGAAAGGATTGATGCTGCCGTATCAAAGGCAACAAAAGGCGGCGTAGGCGTGATAGTAAGATTTGTCATGCTGGCAATGGCATTGAGGTAAGCTCCTGCAATGATATTACCAATTTCCTGTATAGCCGAACGGGCCATCATGGACTTTTCCTCATCCAAAAAGTCCTCTTCTGCAATGGGAGGTCCTCCCATCATGCTCATCATGTGATTCGCAAGGTTCTTAGCTGAGGGGAGATCAAGAAGGAACATCATGCTTCCTCCGATATCTCCGCTTACACCAAGCATGATCCCGGCAATGACTGCATCCTCGGAACCAAGTGCGGTAGACATCTCTTCAACAGGAAGAAATTCTACGGAAGGAACGCTCATGTTCATTCGAAGTGATAGCATGCTGGCAATGGCTGTAGTAGCATTGCCGGCACCAATATTACCTATCTCTCTCAGTACATCAGGGTATTTCTGATTGATCTCCTCAAGGGATAATTTTTCACTCATTGTGGTCCTCTCAATAATTTTGACTATGCGACAACTTCGTCAACAACTGCAGTAATCTCAAAGATGGAAACAAGACCGTCTCCGTTTTTACCGATACCGTTGATGAATGAAGAGTCACTCTTCTTGGAATTCTTAACATTACGATCGATCTCGGACTCACCGAGTGCGATAACTTCGTTAACCTCGTCAACCAGTACTCCCACCAGTCCCTGCTCCTCCAGCTTAAGAATGATGATACGTGTGGCATTGTTGATCACATCATCAGAAAGACCCATCTTACGCCTGATACTCATAACAGGTACAACCATGCCTCGAAGGTTGATAACACCCATATAATGATCGGGTGCCTTGGGTACACGGGTAATCTTCTGCATACGAACGATATTGTCAATGAAGGAAATATCGATACCGTATTTTTCATCGCCGATACCAACAACGATGTACTGGATCTTTTCTTCTACAACATTGTCAAGCTCATGCTTGTTTGGTTTATTATCTGCCGCTAAGGCTTTCTGATCCGCCATATCTTCCTCCCCTTAAATCATTGCATTAGTATCAAGGATAAGCGCAACCTCGCCATCTCCAAGGATGGTAGCGCCGCTGATTATCTTGTTGTTCTCGATAACCTTGCCAAGAGACTTGATAACGATCTCCTGCTGGCCCATGAGATTGTCAACCACAAGACCGGCATGGGAATCACCGCGCTTAACGATTACCACCGTAAGATCATCTCTGTCGTCCTCAGCGGGCTCGAAATCAAGAAGATCATCAAGACGGATAAGCGGAATAACAAGACCGCGAAGATGGATAACTTCCTTGGCCTGAACGTACTTGATCTCACTCTTGGGTATATTCTCAATGGTCATGATACTAGCAAGGGCAATGGCGTACTTCTCATCACGAACCTCGATCATGAGGGCCTGGATGATGGCAAGTGTCAGAGGAAGTCTGACTGTAAATGTAGAGCCCTGGCCGAAAGTGGTCTTAACTTCTACATCACCACCGAGAGCCTCGATATTGGACTTAACTACATCAAGTCCAACGCCTCGACCGGAAATATCCGTGATCTGCTTAGCCATAGAGAAGCTTGGCATGAAGAGGAACTCTACGATCTCTTTCTGAGTAAGGCTTTCTGCTTCCTCCTCAGTAACAATGCCGCGCTCAATCGCTTTAGCCTTAACAGCCTCTGTGTTGATTCCGCCACCGTCATCTCCTACCTGGATGATGACATTGTTGCCTTCCTGGAATGCGTTAAGGAAAATAGTTCCCTTTTCAGGCTTGCCTGCTTTTTTACGATCCTCAGGCTTCTCAATACCATGATCGGCCGAATTACGAAGCAGATGCTGAAGAGGATCACCGATCTGATCCACAACGGTACGATCAAGCTCTGTCTCCTCACCTGTCATGATCAGATCCATAGGCTTACCAAGCTTACGGGAAAGGTCTCTGATCATACGAGGGAACTTGTTAACGGTACTCTCGATAGGTACCATCCTAACCTTCATAACTGACTCATGCAGGTCTGTGGTAACACGCTCAAGATACTCGATCTGCTCACGGAAAGACTGTGAGTCGTATTCGCCTGTCTCAGAACTACTGATGGATACCAGTGAGTTCTTAGCGATAATAAGCTCGCTGACCTGGTTCATAAGAGAATCGAGCTTCTCAATATCTACGCGGACCGTACGTGATGTAACGGGCTTGTTAGCTGCCTTTTTAGCTCCGGCTGCTGCAGGAGCTGCCTTAGGCGCACTCTCAGCTACAGGCTTTGGTGCGGGAGCAGGTGCCGGAGCTGCAGCTGCGCTTGCTTCAGGTGCCTTTTTCTCAGGCTCGGGAGCAGGTGCACTTGCTTCGGGCTCAGCGCCGCCCTTGAATGTATCGGGAGTTACAGCTCCCATATCAACAGCTTCGATCTCGGAAACAGCCGAAACCGCAGCCTTGATAGCGTCTGTATCAGTAGACGAAGTGGAGATCACTATAGAGAAAGTCAGATCAAACTTCTCATCCTCAATATCCTGTGAGCTGGGATTGTAGCAAAGGATCTCGCCGAAATCATCAATAGCTTTGAAAACAAGGAAAGCTCTGGCTGCTTTAAGGAGGCAATCCTTCTGGACATGAACAGTAAGTCCGTAAAGGTTGCTTCCGCCATCCGAAGCCTCCTGGAGTTTAAGGATATCATCCTCTTCAAGCTTCATGGAAAGATACTCAGCGCTGCCGTCTCCTGCAGGAGCTGCGGAAGCTTCTGCCGCAGGAGCCTCATCTGCACCAGAAGAAGCAGCCGCATCTGAACCGGCGTCATCATCATCGCCGCCTTCTCCGCTGCCGCTCTCCAAGAATTCATTGAGCTTCTTGATGAGGACTTCATTATCCTCAGTACCCTCATCTGAGGTGGACTTAACGGTCTCCAAATATCCTTCTATTGCATCGAGGCACTGAAAAAGGATATCGATCAGCTCGGAATTCACCTTGATGCTGTCATTACGAACCTCAGAGAAAAGGTTCTCCATGTCATGGGTCAGGTGCTGCATGCGCTTAAAGCCCATGGTACCAGCCATTCCCTTAAGAGAGTGGGCTGCACGGAAGATCTCATTAATGGTGTCCTTATTCTCCGGCTCATTCTCAAGAACCATGATGTTGTCGGAGAGGGACTGTATGTGCTCACTCGTCTCGTCGATGAAAATATCAAGATACTGACTTACATCCATTGTTCATACCCCCAATTCTTTCTTGATAGAGTTTGCAACCATAGTTATGGGAACTACTTCATCGGATAGTCCCGCATTGGCTGCTGCTTTAGGCATTCCATATACTACACAACTGGCCTCATCCTGAGTGATAGTGTATATGTTTTTTGCCTTACGTAGATCAGAGATCCCCTGAGTTCCGTCGGCTCCCATACCTGTAAGCACAGCACAAAGTATGGTATCCAGCGAAATGTGAAGCAGTGATTCGTACATAACATCCGCACATGGTCTCAAGTTATTGACCGGCGGATCGTCATACACCCTGGCGCACAAAACACCTTTGGTACGTTCTATGATCTGCAGATGTCTGCCACCCGGAGCTATATAGACCCAATCGGGTTTTAATACCTCACCGTCCTCTGCTTCTTTGACATTGATCTTGGAATCGGCGTGTAGCCTTTCTGCCAATGAGCCGGTAAAACCTCGCGGCATATGCTGTACAATCACCACCGGTACACCTAAATGACTGGGAAGCATGGGCACCATGGTGTGAAGTGCCTGTGGACCGCCTGTAGAGCACGCTATAGCTACAAGTCCGTATTTTCCTCTGAAAGATCTTCCGGATGTAACGGGCGTCGAAGCAATCGCCTCGGATGCAGCTTGAGTGTCCATTTTACCTTTCCTGGCTCTGGCACTGACAGAACCAACAACCGATCCTGCAGCAATGTCCTCTAGAGTTCGCTTAGGCCTGGAGGCTGATGTAGTCGGTCTGGAGGTCTTTTGTAAACCTCTGCCGGACACAGCCGCCTGGAGTTTCTCTGCCAAAGCTGCCGAAAAGGCCGGTCTCTCTGCAGGAGAAAGTCTGAAGGGCCGAACAACCATGTCGACAGCACCGGCCTCCAAAGCAAGAACGGTAGACTCACGGTCTTCCTTGACCGCTGAAGAAATGGCAACCACCGGTATCATGATATCTTCATCCTTCATGGTTTGAAGAACATCTATACCTGAGATCGTACCCGGAAGGTACATATTGATGGTGGCCGCATCATACTTCTTGGTCCGAAGAGAACGTAGAGCCATATTGCCATCTGCAGAGATATCCGTAGCAGAAAATCCCTGAATCCCGTTAATTATATCACACATGACTTTTCTCATGAGTGCAGAGTCATCTACAACAAGAATATTATACATGTTTATCCCTGTACCTTCCTGCGGATTCTTCGCTCCTCTTCAAAAACGAAGTGTATTATCCTCTCCCTGAACTTGGGATTTGTAAACATAAATTTGAGTCTGTAGGAATAGCGCTCCATCTCCTTGTCATAAGATGCATCAAGGATCTTGCATATGAGTTCTGCTATATCCTCATCATCCTCCTCACTTTCCTGAAAATTAACCTTAAGAAGGATGTAATCACCGGTTTTAAGAGCAAGAGAAGAAATAAAATGCGCTCCTCCTCCGCTTATATTGGTAATGGAGCCGAAACCTGCGGGAAAATCCTCTGTACCATGCTCCTCGAGATAGTTTTCAATTTCAGTGAGGTTTTCCATCTCCTCCTCATAAGATGTCAGAAACATGCAAAGCGCAGGCAGCGCACACTCAATACGGAAATACTCACGTCTCTGGAACCTCTCAAGAGGTGAGGTCAGGACCATATCCATAAGATAAAAGCCCTCTTTTTTGTAGCGTCTGACTACCTGACCGATAGACATCTGAAAACCTCTGTCGGTTGAAAAGATCATCTCATATCGTACATCCGATGGAAGAGAAACAAGTTTTCCTCCAAATGTGGGCATTTGAAGTACGATAACACCCTCATCGGTCACTTCTTCAATTTTGGTTTCCAGCTTTTTGGCATCCTTATCACCTCTAACCTTATCCTGGAAAAGTGTGATGGAAACCTTAGTGCCGGGCTTAAGTTCATTTGCCTTCATATTGTTCCGTTCTTTTAATTATGCTCTTTTCAAAAAACCGCCGAAAAAGCGGGAAATACCGAATGCAACAGGCCTATGTACAGTCTCGGATTCAAGATCCTGAGCAATCTGTGTAAAAGCTTTGGTTGACTTTGCATGCGGTGATACGATAGAAACCACCTGCTGTGAAAGTACAGCCTTCTCAAGGGCCTGATCGTAGGGTATCATGCCAAGACTTTCTATGCTGCCGCCAAGGAATTTGCCGGTGACACTGGAAAGTTTGCGATAAACCGCATCACCCTCTTCCCGGGATGCTACCCTGTTAGCGATCAATCGGATACGCTGGCTGGAACGATTAAAAGTATCGCTGGCATATACCGCCTTGAGCAATGAGTAAGAATCCGTAATGGATCCGGGCTCAGGCGTGGTCACAAGAAGGATCTCAGGTGATGAGACCACAAAATCAAGGACCTGGTTTGAAATACCCGCTCCGGTATCAACTATGAGTATATCACAAAGTCTGTTTAGCTTTCGAAGTGATCTTACCAGATAATGGACCTGATCATCGGAAAGATCATTGAGGGATGTGATCCCTGATCCTCCCGAAATAAAACCTATATCCATGGGCCCGGTGGTAATAACCTCCTCGATATCCATGGAACCGTATATCACATCCGAAAGATTGTGCCTGGGAGGCACTGCAAACATGACTTCCACATTGGCAAGTCCCAGATCTGCATCAAAAATAATCACCCGTTTACCAAGGTTACGAAAAGCAACTGCAAGATTGACCGCCGTGTTGGACTTTCCGACTCCGCCCTTACCACTTGTAATGGTTAAAACCCTGGCTTCGGGGATATTGATCTGACTCTGGAGCTTGACTACATTACGTAAACCCTGCGCCTGATCCATCATCTGCCTCCCAATAAAGTCTTAACAAGTTTCTGGGGATCTAAAACAGATATATCGTCAGGAACATTCTGTCCGTTAGTCACATATGAAAGTGATGCATCCGAGTACCGACGGATATTGTAAATATTGCCATAATATCCGGTCTCATCCAACTTTGTGAATACAAGTGAAAAATCAGTAAACTCCTTGTATGCATCCACAATGGCTTTTAAGTCATTATACTTGGTCGTAGCCGAAAGAACAAGGTATATCTCCTTGTGATACTCCTCGGGTATGGCAGCAAGGAGTGCCTTAAGGTTATCCCGCTGCGAAGTATTCATATGTGAAAAACCAACAGTATCCACCAGCACAAGATCCTGATCCTTGAATCCCTTAAGCATTTCGGGAAGATCAGACGCCTCATAAAGCACTGAAATAGGCGCCTTAAGGATACCTGCATAAGTGGAAAGCTGCTCCTGGGCAGCTATCCTGTATGTATCTGACGTTATAAAAGCAACGCTCTTACCTTCTTTAAGCTTGTATCTGCTGGCAAGCTTGGCTATAGTCGTAGTTTTACCTACTCCGGTAGGTCCGATAAGGAAAACTACAGTAGGCTTTCCCGACAAAGATATGGTAGACATATTGCCAAGCTGAAGGATCATCTTTTGATAAACATTGGAAATACGACGATCAACACTGGCATCGGAGGACATAACATCACCCAAGTCCGAAAGCAGACTATTGACGTATCTCTCGTCCACCTCGTTATCCACCAATTTATTGTAAAGCATGCGAACAAAGCCGCTTTTCATATCTGCAGAACTCTGCTGTGAAGCCAAACGCTCCTCGGGAAAATCCAGAACTTTTGAAGAAGTGGGCGCGTTTTTTTCTGAACGGTAAGGAACCGGCTCACTTTTTATCTGATCTGCATGGATAATCTTGGCGCTTGGATCGTAATCCGCAACAGCGGAGACCGGAATAGACGAAGCACCTGAAATAACCTCATTGACCTCTTTGAATACACTTCTAAGTGCATCTGCATCAACAGAAGGCTGCTGAGGCTCAACACTGATGGCACTTCCGGGTCTTTTATAAGTATTGATAGCCGGTTCTGCCGGCTCCCTGTCCCTACCGACAGGAGGAATGGTAATAGTTTCGTCAGCCACCGCTGTAAAATTCTTAACCTCATCCGGGCCCTTACGGGAAAGCTTTTCCAGTGCACTCTGTGGAGTAACATGGACCGCCGGAGATTCCTTACGTGCAGGTGCCGGATCAGGAACTGCCGCAAGTGTTCTTCCTGCAGCTACATCATCCTCTATGGCAACGGTAACCTCAACCGTACCCTTCTGAAAAACGCCAAAAAGACCGCCGGGGCGGACTGTTTTGACATTCATGATCACCACATTATCGCCCAGGCGTTCCCTGGCTTTTTCTATGGCTTCTTCTTTAGTTTTACCCTCATACTTTTGTATAGTCATTTACGCGGCCACCATTCCTACAGACTGAAGCTCAACATCGGAATCCACCTCGTTGTAGGATACAACAATAAGGTCGTCGAAATACTCCTCTGACAGCTTTTTAAAGTACATACGGACAATGGGCGAACAAACAACAATAGGTGTTTTACCCATCTCTTCAAGCTTAGCAACCTCGCCCCTAAGAGACTCCATGATAGCCCGGATCCTCTCGGGATCAAGGGTGATATATGCGCCCTGCTCCGTTTGCTTAACGGAAGCCATGATCTCCTGCTCAACCTTAGGATCGATGGTGATGACCTGATTAGCCTCACCAAGATCAAAATACTTCTGGGATATAGCTCTTCGAAGTCCCTGACGTACATATTCCGTAAGAACATCCGTATCTCTGGTGGCTGAAGCATGATCAGCAAGTATCTCAAATACAGACAAAAGATCCCTGATGGAAATACCCTCCGAAAGGAGATTCTGGAGCACCTTCTGAACTTCTCCAAGTCCAAGAAGCGCAGGCGTAAGCTCGTCCACAAGAACGGGATTGGTCTCCTTGAGGTTGTTGACTAGATTCTGAACATCCTGTCTGGTAAGGAGCTCTGCAATATGGGATCTGATAACCTCTGTTAGATGAGTCGCAATAATAGAAGGCGGATCAACAACAGTATAACCAAGGGACTCAGCTCTCTCTCGCTGTCCCTCAGTGATCCAAAGTGCAGGAAGTCCGAAAGAAGGCTCTCTTGTTTCGATACCGGTGATCTCCTCCTCTACATAGCCCGGATTCATAGCCATATAGTGGTCAAAAAGGATCTCGCCCTCAGCGACCTGGATACCTTTGATCTTGATAATGTATTGGTTCGGGTTAAGCTGGATATTGTCTCGAAGTCGGATGATAGGCACGACAGTTCCAAGCTCAAGGGCTATCTGACGCCTGATCATAACAACTCGGTCAAGCAGGTCTCCACCCTGGTTAACATCGGCAAGGGGAATGATACCGTAACCAAACTCCAGCTCGATAGGATCTACAGAAAGCAGAGATACAACATTTTCCGGACGTCGGATCTCCTCTGCCTCGGTCTCCTCAGCCTCAACCTCCTCACGGATCTCTTCTTTACCGATGGTCTGACGCATATTGTTGCCTACAATAAAGAAAACTACGCCATAGGCACAAAAGAGAACAATGTTAAGAGGTGTAAAGATACCAAGAAGGCACATAACGCCTCCGGCTATCATCATTACCTTGGGAAGTCCGAAAAGCTGCTTGATCATAACTCCAGAGAAGTCTGCAGCCTTGGAGCCCTTGGTCACAAGTACACCGGTTGAAAGTGAGATCAAAAGTGAAGGGATGGACGAGCAAAGACCATCACCGATAGTAAGGATACCGTACTGGTTAAGTGCAGCCGTAGCATCCATGCCGCCACGAAGAACGCCCATAAGGATACCGCCCACAAGGTTGATCGCTGTGATGATAAGTCCCGCGGTGGCATCTCCTTTTACGTACTTAGTAGCACCGTCCATGGCGCCGAAGAAGGTACTCTCCTCCTGTAAATGATCTCTCTGTCTTTTAGCCTCAGCATCATCAATGGCTCCAGAAGAAACATCCGCCTCGATAGCCATCTGCTTACCGGGCATAGCGTCCAGTGTGAATCGTGCCGTTACCTCGGATACACGCTCAGTACCTTTGTTGATAACAACAAACTGGATGATTATCAGGATAATGAAAATGATCGCTCCGATAATGATATCGTTTCCACCAACGAAAACTCCGAAGGACTCAACCACGTTACCGGGCTGACCGGTACTGAGGATCAGACGGGTGGATGATACGTTAAGGGAGATACGGAAAATAGTTGTGAAAAGAAGGAGTGTCGGGAAAAACGACATCTCCAAAGGTTCCCTTGCAAAAAGTGTATTAAGAAGGACTATAAGAGCGACACTAATATTCAGTGCCAAAAGAATGTCCAGGAGGAAGCTGGGTATGGGGACTATGAAAAAGATAATGGCTGCCAGAAGATAAATGGCAACGAAGGCATCTGTTCTGGACAGTATCGGCTTCGAATCTCCCATGTTTCCTCCTTTCTCTGTAATACTCTTATAATCTCATGCTCGCGCGTTACTTAGCGTGCTCGCGCCCCTCTGGTCTGATCTTGCCTGTATACCAGGGCGAGGACGGAGGCAACTGCTTCGTATAGTTCAGGCGGTATAAGACCGTAGAGGTCTACCGTGGTGTAGATCGCACGGGCCAGGGGCGGATTTTCAACGATCATGACACCGTTTTCTCGGGCTATGTCCTTGATCTTCTGCGCCACGAGATCCTGTCCCTTGGCAACCACCACCGGTGCATCTGCAGAACCGGCCTCATATCTGAGGGCAACTGCGTAATGGGTCGGATTGGTAATTACCACGTCAGCCTGCGGTACGGACTGCATCATACGTCGCTGAGAAACCTCTCTCATCTTTTGGCGCTGCTTGCCTTTGATCTGAGGATCTCCCTCGGCGTTCTTGTATTCATCTTTGACTTCCTGTTTGGTCATCTTGATGTCTTTTTTAAACTTCCATCTCTGAAAGAAAAAGTCACCGAATCCAACAAGGAGATATACGAAACTGATACGTATACCTGTATCTATGACTATCTGTCCCGTAAGCTGTACCGCGGACGCAAGGTCCAGATCATACATGATAAACAGCTCAGGCAGATGATCTACTATAGAAAAATAAGCTATAACAAAAACCAAAACGGTCTTAACAATGGAAAGGCCCAGGTTAAATACCGCCTGTATGGAAAAAAGCCTTTTGACTCCATTGACAGGGTTTAGCTTTGAAAACTTGGGTTTAAGCGGCTCAGAAGTAACCTGAAACTTAAACTGAAGTCCCTGTCCGAAAAGAGCTACCAAAAATCCTATCAAGAAAAAAGGCAGTACCATTATCAGCATACGGCTGATTATCTCTCTAAAAAGTGCCGAGAAGGTGTTGATAGCAACTCCGCCTCTCTCATAGGAGACCATATCCGGAATAACCGTACCGTATGCCCACTTAAAAACCTCTAAGAATCTCTCTCCCACCATTCCCACAGCAAATTTCATGGTAAGGAATATGGCTATAAGCGAAAGCGCATAGGTAAGTTCCTGGCTTTTTGCAACCTGACCCTTTTTACGGGTCTCGGAAATCTTTTTGCTGGTAGGTTCCTCGGTCTTAGAATCCGGATCATCACTGAAGAAAGTGAGGTCATATCGAAGCAGATCCCGGTACCTGATATCTTCTGTCATCAAATCATTCCCTCCGTGAAATTACGGAGATTAAGCCGCATCTGGTCGACAACCAGAGTAACGACCTGCGGAAACAGTGTAACCATAACCATAAGGATTACAAATCCAACGATTATCTTGAGCTGTACACCAATTGAAAAAATATGCATCTGAGGGGCAACCTTAGCCATAATACCCAGCACAACATTCATAACCAAAATAGCCGAAAAGATCGGAAGCATGATCCGAAAAGCTATCAGGATAAGATTTGTAAAAAAGCTGACCATGCCCGGCAAAAGCACGTCCCACTCAAAGATCGCTCCTCCCAACGGGATCAGTGAAAAAGAATCGCAAAGCGCTCTGATAATAAACTGATGACCATTGGTTGCAAGTAGCATCATCATGAAAAAATAAAAGTAAAGATTACCTGTTACGGTAACCTGTGTATTCATGGAAGGATCAAACTGGGACACCATGGAAAGTCCTATATCCATGTCAATTATATTACCTGCAAAAAGCAGGATTGAATTACAGATATATGTGGCGTACCCCAAAAGTACACCTGTCATGGCTTCCTTAACGACCAATATTCCATATTGAATAGTTGAACCGTAAGTCACCTCAGTAGGATCTATTGCCGCCAGGATCATTATGGATAATATCGCAGAAAAACCGATCTTGGTAAGATTCGGAATACCTCTTAACGAAAAAAACGGTGCCACAAAAACAAACAGGGATATCCGCACCAGTATAAGCAAAAAATGCTCAAAGGATATCAAAGAAAAAGAAACATCAACCAGCTGCCCCATCTAGATCACCTGATGTAAACCGAAAAATTGGACCAAAGTCTGGTTATATAGTCAGTAAGCGTGGTCATAAGAAATGACCCAAAAAGGATCAGAGCGATAAAGATAGAAATGATCTTGGGCACAAAAGTAAGCGTCTGCTCCTGAATAGATGTAACAGTCTGAAAGATACTGATAACAAGTCCCACCACCAGTGAAATAAGAAGCATGGGCGATGCACAAATTATAATGTTGTAAAAAGCTTCCCTCATAAGATCGAGGACAACATCCTCTGTCATGGTTCTCTCCTGATCTTTCGCTAGTAAAATGTTTTAACAAGACTGCCTATTATAAGATCCCATCCATCTGCCATAACAAACAGAAGGATCTTGAAAGGCAATGATATGGTGGTCGGCGGCAACATCATCATACCCATTGCCATAAGCACCGAAGAAACAACCATATCTATTACTATAAAGGGTATATAAATGAGGAATCCTATGATGAATGCGGTCCGAAGCTCTGAAAGAACAAAGCTTGGGATCAGTACTCTAAGAGGTACATCATCATAATCATCATAGGTTATCTCAGCTATATCACAAAAAAGATTAAGATCTTTTTCCTGTGTCTGACCGTACATGAAATTACGGATAGGTATAACTGCCTCGTCAAAGGCCTGCTCCTGTGTTATCTCACCCGCATCCAAAGGCTGGATAGCGTTTTCATTGATCTGAGTGAAGGTCGGCCACATGATAAACATGGTAAGAAACAGCGCCAGACCCATCATTACCTGGTTAGGCGGAGCGGTCTGTGTTCCAAGCGCTATCCGGACAAAGTGTAAAACTATGATGATCCTGGTAAACGAAGTAAGAAGTACCAAGATCGCCGGAGCAAGGGAAATGACGGTAAGGATCAGAAGGATCCGCACCGTCGCTGATAAATTACCATCCTCTCCATCAAATGAGAGTTGAAACCCTCCGGTGGACGGTGCTGTCCTATCATCAGATGCATTAGGAGCATCATCGGTAGGACCATAATTTTCATTGGCATAAGCCGTCCTGGCAGGCACACTTGCTATAAGGCACCCCAAAAAAAGACACCCAAAGGCCAGCGAGATCGCCAGGATCCATCTTTTAAAGCTACTCATGGGACTGCCTGTTCTTTTTAAGCTGTTCTGCGATCATCTCTTTAAAACTACCATACTTACCGATAGCCATGCCCTCTTCCTCAGAAAAGGAAAGCTTTTCTCCGTCCAATCGGCCGATAAGCGAAGCTTCATCCTTGCCAAAAACCACAAGGAAATACTCGCCTCCTGCCTCAATAATGGCAAGAAGCTTGTTACCGCCTACTCTCATGGACTCAAGTATGTGGATATTGCGTCCGGTTATCTGCTTTTTCTGATAACCGGCGATCCACCTTGTGGTAAAGTATGTAAGGGCGATGACAAACGCAAAGATCAGAAGCGCAACGAACAGCTGATAAACACCCTCCATCGTGCTTCCGAATGCACTAGCTAGCATCTCTTATCCGATAACCTTTTTAACAGCTTCAAGAACACGCTCTGCCTGGAAAGGCTTAACGATGAAGTCCTTAGCACCGGACTGGATAGCCTCGATAACCATGGCCTGCTGACCCATGGCGGAGCACATGATAACTGACGCATTGGGATCCTTTTCACGGATGCCCTTGAGCGCACCGATACCATCCATCTCAGGCATGGTGATATCCATCAGCACCAGATCGGGATTATGCTCGGTATAAGCCTCAATAGCCTTAACGCCGTTTTCAGCCTCACCCACAACATTGTAACCGTTCTTTGTGAGGATATCCTTGATCATCATCCTCATAAATGCTGCGTCGTCACAAATCAAGATGTTCTTTGCCATTTCTTTTCTCCTTATACTTACTTGACAATTTCAGTGATTCTAACACCAAATGCCTCTTC
>JAEELH010000129.1 GCA_016288825.1 Lachnospiraceae bacterium
ATGATGCTCCTGACCTCATGGTCTACAGCCTTAGCGAGTTCCATGATATCAGAACTCTTCTTAACCACCACTCCGAATGCAGTGGCATAGTTTCCAAGAGCACCTTTCTTATAGTTTTTGATCTTATTCCTTATGTCTGAAGCTATGACCACCTTATTTGTATCCTCATCGATCATCATCTTCGCAACAAGATAGTCATTGAGCGATACTCCGTTTTCTCTGCATAAACCAAGAAGATCATCAAGCTCTTCTCCGTCAACATTCTTTATCTCACGCTTTATATTCTGTTTCCGATCATAATCACGCTCAAACTTAAGATACTCGTCGTAACTTACCTTATGCCCTTCTTTATGCCACTTTTTATTTGCATTCTTGATCAACATTTTGCTGATAAATCCAAGGTCGCTGCCACTCGGAAGATCTTCAAGACTTTCCATAAGCTTCTCGTCAACCGGGTGCGGCCTGGCACCGCTAGCATAATGATCCGCAAACTCCTGCACCAACTGAAGAAGTCCTCTTCCGTCACAAAGAAGATGATGCGTTATAAAAAGGCCTCTCGTGCCGCTCTCGGATGGATAAGCAAAAACCTTGAGAAGTGCTTCCTTTTGAACGTTCCACCCGGCTAAAGATACCGTCTCGTAATCAGTCTGCCAGTTATCGTCTGCCTCTTTTATCGTTATAGGAATCTCCAGTTCCGGATGCTCCTCATAATAGATCCCGGCACTTCCCTGCTCCTCTGCTATCAGACTTCTCATAAGCGAATGAGCTGATCTAACAGCCTCTACGCTCGCAATGATCCTGTTCGCATCAAACTCTGCCCCGATCTCAGCCATGATGCCAAAATGCATATTCGGACACATATAGTGTGCTCTTTCCGTATATAAGAATTTTCTGTCTGACATGAGCCTTTTTCCTTTACTTACTATTTCCATGCAAAACTCATAACCGGTCTTATTTACCGAAATTCAACTGATCATCACGGGAAAATGCTCCCGTTTCCCATCATTACTCTTAAAAATCCGATTACAAACAGATGCGCAGGGTAATAGATGTAGAAAAACCACTTCATACCCTTCCAACTGCCTCTTTCGCCATTGTAGTTTTTAAGAACCAGCAAAGATAACAGCGCACACATCTGAACGACTCCATACACCTTATCCATAAAGATAAAGTATACTGCCGCATAAATAGCCACCCAGATCAGCATGGTAAGGGATTGCTTTTTAAAACTATCACGGTTCAGATATAAATACACCGGACACATTGCAGCCACGGTGGACCAATCCGAAGGGAATGTTATAAAGCATATCAGTATAACAAGTACGATCTTCGCCCACTGCGGCAAGCGATCCGTTGTGAATATAACCATCAGGACCACCGCCCATGCAAGGGACCACATCACGCTTGTCATATTAAAGAAACCGTTGGGAATAAAGGGTATCCCGCCTGCAAAATTGTACGCGAAGTGTGAGATCACGGCAAAAACAAACAGTCTTCCGATATACTTTTTAACATCTCGCGTATAATGAAATCCCTCTGCTATAAAAAACCACATGATGGGTGCTGTCAGCCTTCCGATCACATGCAACAGGATAACCCACCATATCTTCTGGCATCCCGGAAACAAAAGCCAAGTCACATGATCGATCGTCATGGCTATGATCGCTATCAGCTTTATTTGATTTGAGTTCAATCCTCTTGTTTTTATCTCTGTCATGTATTCGTTACCTCCCCATATGTTTACCAAATAAGTGGGATCACTTTATTTCTTACGCGCTTTTTGTATTCCGAATATCCTTCAAGGCCTTCCTCCAGAACCTGCTCTTCATTTCGTATCCTAAGGGCGATAATTGGGATATACAGGAGCATGATCACAAAGGATATGATGGATCCCAATACAAGCGGCATAGAAAGGAACAGCAAAAATGTACTCATATACATCGGGTGTCGAATGACACCATAGAGACCCGTATCGATAACTTTTTGGTTCTCCTGCACCTCAACTGTACGAGACAGATACTCGTTCTCCTTGAGCACTTCGGCATATAAAATATATCCTACAATGAAAACCACCGCGGCGCCGATAACTACCGCATTGGGTAATCTGATCCAGTCAAATCTGTAATTAAGCCCTGCCACGATGAATACAGCCAGAAACATAAGACCGCTCAATACCACAACCAACTTTTGATCCGACTGCTTCTCTTTTGCGTTAAGACGCTTCTTTAAAAGCTCCGGACTTTTTATCATCATAACAAATCCCGCAATTATCATTGGAACAAAAAGAATTCCTATCAAAAGCCATCCCTGCCAATATGAGAATGATCCCGCCGGCAAAAACAGCAACACCCCCACCAGTATAAGTCCTACTGTCACCTTTGTTATTGCCTGTACAAATAATCTCATATTCATGCGTCACTTCCCCCACTTATTTGCAGCATCAAAAATTATACTGCATAAAATTTCCATTATGCTTAAAGCCATAGGATTCGTATAGCTTAACCCCCATATCTGAGGCCGTAATATAGATCGTTCCGCAACCATAGTCTTTCGCTTCCTTTACCACTCTGTCAAGAAGCTCAGTAGCAATGCCCATCCTTCTATAGTTCGGATCCGTGTACATACTTGACAAAATCCCCAATTTTCCTGAAGGACAAGTGAAATACGGTGGCTTCTCAGCAAATGACATCCCGCTTGTTCCCACGATCTTATCTCCATCAAATGCAAGCCACGAAACATAAGTGCCGGCAGCCATATTCCTTTTATAAAAATCCATCAGTGAGGTTTTAAGATTCACATCCTTTGGAACGATTTTACCGGCTGAAATGTACTCCTCTGTCAACTGATTAATTCGCATTTCAATGATACAGCTTAATTCATTTTCTGATAATCTTTTATAAATGATATCCATAATTATTCACCACGGCCGCTTGGATCCCAGCCAGCCTTTTTCCTCCCAATATCCTTTATCCTTTGGATTAAAACCTGTCTTCTGGATCGAGCGGCAGATCGTGAAAAATCCCTTCGTGAATAAACCGGGTTTAACACGGCCGCACCTTCGCTTGATCTGACCGGCCATCGCGGTTGTCTTCTTATCAATGGCCTTTCGTTTATCTTCAGTGATCATGTCCCAATTTGTCGCCGCTACAGCCATGCCGTACTTGTAAATCTTGGGGACCCCCCAGTAGAAAAGGCTGTCCGCCATATCTTTGTTGGTAGACTTCATGCCGGCGCCTGCTGCCGTACTGATGCATACCCCCTGTTTTTTAAACATAAGCTCACTCGGGCGATGGACCATCCACCGATACCCGTAGTGGTCAAGAAAAGCCTTCATCGATCCTGATGCATGGAATACATAAACCGGACTGTTTAAAATGATCACATCCGCCTCATCGATTGCCTCTGTGATGGGTCGTAACTTTTCATAATGCGGGCAGTTTTCTTCGCCCTTCATAAAACACCCGGTACACCCGACACAAAACTCTCCGAAATCCTTCGGTAAAAAATACTCCTTTGTTTCTCCGCCGATCTTATCTGCGAGCATCCTAGCAATATGATATGTAGAACCCTTATGATTTTGTCCGCTGATAATAACTGTTTTCATATCTTGCTTTTCTCCTTTTTTCCCCAAAAAACTCTCTTATTAAACAAATTCATACCTTTCCAAAAACATATCTATATGTTTTTCTATCGTTCTCAGAGCCTCTTTCTTTTTTCCCGGTTCCCTGTCGATAAGCTGGAGCATGATCGTGATGGGTGATATGAATTCAAGCGCAATGATCCGGGCATCACCCTTTACCATCTCCTTCCTCTCCATCATTTTCTCGAAGATCGGAACGTACACATCCAAAAGATAAATCAGCTGATGCCGGGTGGTCTGATTCGCTAGCGTTTCATTTCTGAACTGCTCCATCGTAATAAGCCTTCGCATCTTTTTTGCCGTGTCATTTTCAAGTGTGAAATTCAAGGATTTTAGAGCATATCCCTTAAGCGCCTTTCCGGTATGGATCTTTTCCGGCAGGTCATCTGTTGCCCCCAATCCTTCGTTATACTCATCTTCTGCACAATCCACCACTGCCTTCAGGAGATCTTCTTTATTCTTGAAATACTTGTAGATCGTCGGACCCTTCATCCCGATGGACTCGGCGATCTCATCTACGCCTGTTCCGTCATATCCCTTGACAGAAAACAGATCTCTTGCCGCTTTTATCAGCGGTTCTTTTGAATTAGTTCTTGCCATACGGTCTCACCTTCTCCTGTCGCGCAAAATCTAACTATCGTTAACTATTATATGGTAACGACCGTTAACCGTCAACGAGGTATTCTGACAATAAAAAAGCAGTTATCTGACAATTTATCAGACAACTGCTACAAAAGAAGTTTTATCCTATGCAATTTTCCAATTCTCAGACTGCATCTGCACCGAGATCATATGACTATAGATCCCGTCTTTCGCCTTCAGTTCGGAAGGATTTCCTGATTCAGCAACGGTGCCGTTCTTAAGGACAACTATCTTGTCTGCACCATCGACGGTTCTCATTCGATGAGCGATTATCAGCACTGTCTTATCCTTTATCAGGTCGCTGATAGCTTCCTGGATCAGGGATTCATTATCCACATCAAGGGATGCTGTAGCCTCGTCCATAAGGATAATGGGCGCATCCTTAAGAAAAGCTCTGGCTATCGATATCCTTTGTCGTTCTCCGCCCGAAAGCTCCGAACCGTTTTCTCCGATCAGAGTATCGTACCCGGCAGGAAGCTTTTCAATAAACTCATCACAGTGTGCAAGCTTTGCCGCAGCGCGCACTTCCTCATCAGTAGCTTCTTTTTTGCCGATCCTGATATTCTCAAGAACAGTATTATTGAAAAGCGTTACATCCTGGAAAACTATGGAATACATCGACAAAAGTGTTTCCGGATCAATTTTTGAGATATCCATTCCGCCTACGGTAATAAGTCCGCTGTCTATATCCCAGAACCTAGCCGAAAGCCTTGAGACTGTCGTTTTTCCGCCGCCTGACGGGCCGATAAGAGCCGTAACTTCTCCCTGTTTTGCCACAAAACTTACATCATTTAGTACATCCTCTCCATCCTCATATGAGAATCCCACATTCTTAAACTCGATATCATAGTTACTGTTTGAAAGTGTATCTACGCCGGTCTGCTCACTATGAGACAGGATCTCGTCCATCCTCTCACACTGGGTATCTGTGGCTATAAGCGCTGAGAAATTCTGAAGCGCTATCTGAAGCGGCTCATACATCCTTGAGACAACGAGAAGATACATGAAAAATGTGACCACATTTATCTCATTCTTTACCAAAAGGGCCGAGCCGGTTATTGCGACAGTTCCGATCCCTAACTTAAGGATCATCTGGGCATTGCAGACAAACGCTGCGTTCAAGAACTCCGAAAAGATATTGTGCGACTCAACGGCTTTGATCTTTTTATTGAGCCCTACCATATAGGTATCCTGAGCATTATATGCCTTAAGATCCCGGACCGTTTCCAGCGCTTCCTGGATCCCGTCGAGGCACGCAACCTTATATCTGCTGCCCTTCCTGTTTACCGCATGCATCACATTTTTAGAGAAAAATACGATTACAAAAGATACCGGAAGCACCCAAACCGCTGCGATCGCCATCCTTGCATCAAAGAAGAACAAGCTTATGACCACAAGCGTTGTGGAAATGAATGCGCCCACAAGTTCCGGCAGCCAGTGAGATGATGCCGTCTCAAGCATTGCACAGTCCGCCATGATGGTATTGGTCAGGTCCGCCAGATCCTTTTTACCGAAAAACGAAAGAGGGATCCTGCGAAGTTTTTCCGCAAGTGAACGTCTTCTGACACCGCTCTCGATATAGGTTGAGAAAAATGTGGCATTATACTGGAAATACTCGGTAATCGCTATAAGTGCCAGACAGATGATACTCCCGGCAACAAAGATCGTCACATGTGCTTCCGGCAGGTCTCCGTTTAACAGATCTCCCGTCATCATAAAAAGGATCCCCACCGGCATCATCTGTGCCAGGTTTGCAAACGTACACGCCGCAAACGCTTTTATCATATCCTTTGCGCCCTGCTCGGAAAGGGCGTATTTATGTTGTAATCTTTCTACCATACTCATGCGCCCTTACCTACCTTCCATTTAACTGATTTCTGATACTCATTCCACATATGGCTGTAGATACCGTTCTTTGCAAGAAGCTCCTCATGCTTTCCGGATTCTGCAATCTTTCCGTCCGCGAGTGCGCATATCTTGTCTGCATTTACCACTGTAGACAGACGATGGGCTATCATGATCACGGTCTTATCTTTTGACAGATTTGCAAAGGCCTGCTGCACCATTATCTCATTGTCCGGATCCGCAAAAGCCGTAGCCTCGTCCAGGATCAGGATCGGCGCATTTTTAAGGAATGCTCTTGCTATGGAAATGCGCTGAGCCTCGCCGCCCGATACATACGTACCCTTGCTTCCGATCATGGTATGGATACCGTCCGGAAGCTTTTCGATTATATCCCAGCACATGGCATCTTTAAGCGCCTGCACAACCTCAGCCTCAGTAGCGTCCGGTCTTCCCATCCTGACATTATCAAGTATGGACATCTTAAGAAGCTTGCTGTCCTGAAAAACATAGGATACCTGCTTCATAAGTTCTGCCGTCGCTATATCTTTTACATTTACGCCACCGATCCTGATGCTGCCTTCCTTTACATCCCAAAACCTTGCAACAAGGGAGGCCAATGTAGTCTTACCGCCTCCGGAAGGTCCCACAAATGCCACGTGTTCCCCCGGTTTGATATCCAGCGTTATGCCATCGATGGCATTGGCCTTGTTCTCATCATAGGTAAAGACAATATTCTCAATAGAAATTCCGCTGTCTGCCGGTAACTTGGGATCGCTCGTCTCCTTAAGGGGCTCCACATCCAAAAGAGAATACATTCTTTCCAAGGCATCTTTTACTATCATCTGACTCTCTCCGGCGTATGCCACCTTCATAAGTGTGACCGTCAGTATCGGAGTGATGATGATGTAAAAAAGGATGTTGTAGAGGAAAGTATCCGCCACACCATTACGGGCAAAGATAAAACTGCAGGCCACAAGCGCCGCAAATACTGCATTCGCTGCTGTGGTAAAACCTATCATGGGCAATCTCATTCCTATGGTATAGGTGATGGTCCATTTCTCGTATTTATCGATGGCTTCCTTGAACCTCTTGAACGAAAAGACAGACTGACCAAAGGTCTTTACAACAGGTATTCCCCTGACATACTCCACAGCTTCCGCCGACATCTCATCAAGGGCATTCTGGTATTCTTTCATGTCATTTTGCATCTTTTCGCCCATCATACCGCCCATAGCAAGGAAGGCAATAACGGCCGGTATGAGACATATCAGCCCGATCTTCCAATCAAAGAAAAGGAGCATGGCTATAAGCCCCACCGGAGTCGCATAACTTACCGCCTTATCCGGAAGACTGTGCGCAAGGAATGTCTCGGTAGCCGCACTTGATTCGGCAACTATCTTTCTTATCTTTCCGCTTCCCTCCGATTCTATATAACCCATGGGAAGCTTCATAACATGCTCCATCATGGCTGTTCTCATATTGGCCTGCACTCTGAAGGCCGCGACATGCGAGCACATAAGAGCAGCGATATATATGATCATAGCCAGAAGGCTCATGCCCACGGCGCTCCACCCATGGGATACTATGTGAGTGGCCTTGTCAAAGTCAGGCCTTACTTCCACAACTTCTTTTATGATGCACCAGATATAATAAAAAGGCACAAGCGCCACGAGAGCGCTGATGGCAGCCAGTATCCATGAACTGATGGTAAAATACTTGTGACTGCCGGCATATTCAAACAGCTGTGCTATAACACTTTTCTTTTTCTCAATCATTACTCCTTCCATAGAATACTCCTTCCGTTCTACTGCTTTGTTTCTATAGTTCTACCGCTTCCCCCGGGCGGAGAAAATCAATTTTATTTCGCCTCAAAACAGTCCAAACAATTTCTTTTTATATTCTTCCGTATTCACCGAAATCACCTTATATCCGGTCTTATCTATAGCATCTTTAAGCCCTGATACATCCGGCTTGGCTTCTGTAAGAAAACTGCTCTCTCCTCGTTTCAAGCTTTGTTAGTTATTACTAACTATAAAACAAAAAAAATACTTCTATCGGTAGAAATCTTTTTGCGCGTGTTAGGTAAGCCTAACCAAATGACATTATAATCATTTTTTTTCAAACTATCAAGCTGAAATTAAAAAAGATGTCACCTGTAAAAAGATGACATCTGAAAACAAATGCTTTATGAATGCGTCCCTAGGTTCACTTTTTCCTAGCAACGATCAGATACCTGTGTATAGTGCCTTCTATCACTCCCCCATTATCAATGATTTCCTGCAGCTGTAAAAGTTTATCAAAACATCTCTCCACAGAAAAATCCGTGAATTCCCACTCAATGATATGAGCAAACCAGACCAATGC
>JAEELH010000130.1 GCA_016288825.1 Lachnospiraceae bacterium
ACAACAGATGAGTTTATTGCAGCTATCAAGGAGCTCTCAGTTCTTGAGCTCAACGAGCTGGTTAAGGCATGTGAGGAAGAGTTCGGCGTATCTGCAGCAGCAGGCGTTGTAGTTGCAGCAGCAGGCGGCGCAGCAGGCGGCGAGGCAGCTGAGGAGAAGGACGAGTTCGACGTAGAGCTTACTGAGGTTGGTCCTAACAAGGTTAAGGTTATCAAGGTTGTTCGTGAGGCAACTGGCCTTGGTCTTAAGGAAGCAAAGGATCTCGTTGACAACGCTCCCAAGATCGTTAAGGAAGCAGCTGACAAGGCTTCTGCTGAGGACATCAAGACTAAGCTTGAGGCTGAGGGCGCTAAGGTTACACTTAAGTAATCACCCCATTTATATTCAGAAGATAGGTTGTGGATCATTGCATTATACTGCGATGATCCGCAACTTTTTTTTACCATTGGCTTTTCTTGAATTTGTGCTTGACATCTAAATACCGTTTGTGATAGAGTATAGGTTGCTTTACTGTGGTTTAGAAGGTGAAGTGCGCCTTCTTCCACCATTTTCAATAATCATTTCGAGAGGTGGCAATCCAATGAACAAAAACAGAATTCGTCCGGTACGATCCGGAAAAGGGATTCGCATGAGTTATTCCAGACGGAATGAAGTTCTTGCTATGCCGAACTTTATTGAGGTCCAGAAGAACTCTTACGAGTGGTTCCTTGATGAGGGTCTGCGAGAAGCTTTTGCAGACATTTCGCCCATCACTGACTACAGCGGACACCTTAGTTTGGACTTTGTTGACTTTACCCTTTGCAGAGAGGATGCCAAGTATACCATCCCGCAGTGCAAGGAGAGAGACGCTACATACGCAGCACCCCTTAAAGTCAAAGTTCGCCTCTACAATAAGGATACAGACGAGATCAACGAGCATGAGATCTTCATGGGTGACCTGCCTCTTATGACTGAGACAGGTACTTTCGTGATCAACGGAGCTGAGCGAGTTATCGTAAGTCAGCTGGTTCGTTCACCCGGTATCTACTACGGTATTGACCGTGACAAGACCGGTAAGCGCCTTTTCTCATGTACCGTTATCCCTAACAGAGGAGCATGGTTGGAGTATGAGACAGATTCCAACGATGTTTTCTTCGTGCGCGTAGACCGTACACGTAAGGTACCGGTTACGGTTCTCGTTAGAGCTCTCGGCGTAGGCACTAACCAGGAGATCATCGATCTTTTCGGTGAGGAGCCCAAGATCATGGCATCTCTTGCCAAGGATCCTTCAGTTACTGAGGGCAACGAGCAGGGAAGCTACGAGAGAGGACTTCTTGAATTATATAAGAAGATCCGTCCCGGCGAGCCTCTTACAGTAGATAATGCACAGAGCCTTATTGACGCTATGTTCTTTGATCCCAGGAGATATGATCTGGCCAAAGTCGGCAGATATAAGTTTAATAAGAAGCTTTCTTTCAGAAATCGTCTGACAGGACACGTACTGGCAGAGGATGCTATTGATGTATCCACAGGTGAGGTTATCGCATCAGCAGGAGACAAGGTTGATCGCGAGCTTGCTGACAAGCTTCAGAATAGTGGTATCCCCTATGTTTGGATCCAGGGAGAGGAGCGCAATATCAAAGTCCTTTCCAATATGATGGTAGACATCACAGCTCATTATGACTGCGATCCCGAGGAACTGGGCATCAATGAAAAGGTATTCTATCCTGTTCTGATGCAGATCCTTGAGGAGAATTCCACTAAGGAAGATATTGAGTATGCTATCCGCCGTGATATTGCAGACCTGATCCCCAAGCATGTTACCAAGGAAGATATCTTTGCTTCCATTAACTACAACATGCATCTTGAGTGGGATCTTGGTAATGACGACGATATCGACCACTTGGGCAAACGTCGTGTACGTGCGGTAGGAGAGCTTCTTCCGACTCAGTACAGGATCGGACTTTCCCGTCTGGAGAGAGTAGTTCGTGAGCGTATGACAACTCAGGATCTTTCAGAGATCGCACCTCAGAAGCTTATCAATATCAAGCCCGTAACTGCAGCAGTCAAGGAGTTTTTCGGTTCATCCCAGCTGTCACAGTTCATGGATCAGAATAACCCTCTTGGAGAGCTTACACATAAGCGCCGTCTCTCCGCCCTTGGACCCGGAGGTCTTTCAAGAGACCGTGCAGGATTTGAGGTACGAGACGTTCACTATTCTCACTACGGCCGCATGTGCCCTATTGAGACACCCGAGGGTCCTAACATCGGACTTATCAACTCACTTGCAAGTTATGCCCGTATCAATGAGTACGGATTTATCGAGGCACCTTATCGTCGTATAGATAAGACTGACCCCAAGAACCCCATCGTTACTTCCGAGGTTGTTTACATGACAGCCGATGAGGAGGATAACTACCATGTAGCTCAGGCTAACGAGAAACTTGACGAAGAGGGACATTTCGTAAGGAATTCCGTTTCCGGTCGTTATCGTGAGGAGACACAGGAGTACGACAAGACCATGTTCGATTACA
>JAEELH010000131.1 GCA_016288825.1 Lachnospiraceae bacterium
CTTATCCGAATCCTCATATCTTGATATAAGACGATTTGGACGTTTTCCGAAGGTGATCGTAAAGGGATTTTCGTTTATCATTTTATCTCCAATCTGCAAAGTTACCATAACTATGCTATTTATTGCAATCTTACCATAACTTCCCTATAAATGCAAACTCACCATAACTTGCCATAGCTTTCCAAAATACTGCAAAGTTACCATAACTTATCATAACTATCAAAAAACCGTCATTCCATCCGGAATGAGATTTCTCGCTTCCTTAGGAATGACAGTTTTTTATTAAACATGGCATCTTTTTCAATTTAAGGAAACGCTGATTAAAGCGTTTCCTTGCGCGAAAATCGCAATGCGAAGCATCTTCCTCTGCGATTTTCTGCGCATCCCTGCGGAGCATTTAAGGAAACACTGATTAAATCAGTGTTTCCTTAAAAGATCAACTTAATCATCCTCTTCATCATCAGCAGAAGTTGTATATACACTTCTCTTTCTCGCCATCTCATCGCTTTCGAGATACTCGTCGTAGGTTGTGATCTTGTCGATCATCTTACCGCCGGGAAGGATCTCCATGATGCGGTTAGCGGTTGTCTGAACGATCTGGTGGTCTCTTGATGAGAAAAGGAGTACACCGGGGAACTTTTTCATTCCCTCATTGAGAGCCGTGATAGACTCCATGTCAAGGTGGTCGGTAGGCTCGTCAAGGATCAGGATATTGCTTCCCTCGATCATCATCCTGGAAAGAAGGACACGAACTTTCTCACCTCCCGAAAGGACTCTCATCTTCTTGACTCCGTCCTCGCCTGCGAAAAGCATACGTCCAAGGAAGCCTCTGACATAGGTTGCATCCTTGATCTCCGAGAACTGGGTAAGCCAGTCAACGATGATAAGATCCGTATCAAAGATCTTGGTGTTATCCTTGGGGAAGTATGACTGTGAAGTGGTAACTCCCCACTTGTAGCTTCCCTCGTCCGGCTCCATCTCGCCGGTAAGGATCTGGAAAAGGACAGTCTTTGCAAACTCATTGCCTCCGACAAAAGCTATCTTGTCATCATGTCCTACAGTAAATGAAATATGGTCAAGTATCAGCTCACCATCAATAGTCTTGGTAAGATCCTCAACCATAAGGACCTCGTTACCGATCTCGCGATTGGGTCTGAAATCGATATAGGGATACTTACGGCTTGAAGGTCTGATATCATCAAGCTCGATCTTCTCAAGAGCACGCTTACGTGAGGTAGCCTGCTTGGACTTTGAAGCGTTAGCGGAGAATCTGGAGATGAACTCCTGCAACTCCTTGATCTGCTCCTCTTTTTTCTTATTGGCTTCCTTACGCTGCTTTAAAATCAGCTGTGAGGACTCGTACCAGAAGTCGTAGTTACCTGCGTAAAGCTGGATCTTGCCATAGTCGATATCTGCAGTATGTGTGCAGACTTTGTTTAGGAAGTATCTGTCATGGGATACAACGATGACTGTATTGTCAAAGTTGATAAGAAACTCCTCAAGCCAGCCAATAGCATCCAGATCAAGGTGGTTGGTAGGCTCGTCGAGAAGAAGGATATCGGGATTACCGAAAAGGGCCTTTGCAAGAAGCACCTTGACCTTGGCAGCACCGGGCAAGTCCGACATCAGACTATAATGCAAGTCTGTCTCAATACCAAGACCGTTGAGAAGTGTGGCCGCATCACTGTCAGCATTCCAGCCGTCCATCTCCGCAAACTCAGCCTCCAGCTCGCTTGCGCGGATACCGTCCTCATCGGTAAAGTCTTCCTTTGCATAGATGGCATCCTTTTCCTTCATGATGTCATAAAGCCTTTTATTACCCATGATAACCGTATCAAGAACAGTATACTCGTCATACTTGAAGTGATCCTGCTCCAGGAAGGAAAGACGCTCACCGGGAGTAATTATGATATCTCCGTTGGTAGGCTCAAGCTGACCTGAGAGGATCTTTAAAAATGTGGACTTACCTGCACCGTTGGCACCGATAACGCCGTAGCAGTTGCCCTCTGTAAATTTGATATTAACCTCTTCGAAAAGGGCTTTTTTACCGATACGAAGAGTGATATTACTAGCCTGGATCATATATACCTGCCTACACCTTTCTTAATGATACACAATGCAAACGCTATTATTTTAATAGGCAGCCTTTCTCATTTCAATAGTCAAAACCAAAAAAACTCTGCAGCTTGACTGCAGAGTTTTTAACTATTATCACATCTCTATAAGTTCATACTGTCTGGTACCAAGACCTATCTTTTCACCATGTTCCAAAGTTTCCTTCCATTTGACATTGGGGTTGGAATCAAGGAAATGGTCATGATGGTGATGCCAGTCCTCTTTTGCAAGATTATCACCCAGCTGACTGTTGCGGATAGGGGTTGCCTTTTGGCAAAGATCCGCGCATGCCTGATCCAGGGCTACAGGATCAAATGATGCCAACATTCCGATATTGGGAAGGATAGGCGCATCATTTTCTCCATGGCAGTCGCAGTTAGGAGATACGTCCATTATCAGACTTATATGGAAGGAAGGCTTACCCTCAACAATGGCTGCAGTATACTCTGCCATCTTGGCACAAAGAGCCTCGAGAGCGGTGTCATTATCCGCACTGATGGCGTCAAAAGCACAGGCACCTATACACCTGCCGCAGCCCTTACACTCATCCTGGTTTATTACAGCCTTACCTGTCTCGTAGTGGATAGCGTCGGAACCGCACTCTCTCGCACACTTGCCGCACATACGGCAAAGATCGGGATTAACGGAGGGTTTGCCATCGCAGTGCTGCTGCATCTTGCCGGCTCGGCTTCCGCCGCCCATTCCAATGTTTTTGATAGCGCCGCCGAATCCGGTCATCTCATGTCCCTTAAAGTGAGAAATGGAAATGATGATATCCGCATCATAAAGAGCTCTTCCGATATATGCTTCCTTACAGTACTCTCCGCCCGGAACAGGAACAGTCACCTCATCCGTTCCCTTAAGGCCGTCTGCAATGATATTGTAGCATCCGGTAGTTACGCTGTTAAATCCGTTGACCTCAGCGTTATAAAGATGATCAACGGCATTTTTACGGCTACCGGGATAAAGGGTGTTGCAATCCGTAAGGAAAGGCTTGCCGCCCAGCTCCTTGATCAGATCCGCCACCGCCTTGATATAGTTGGGACGAATATAGGAATAATTACCCAGCTCTCCAAAATGCAACTTGATGGCAACAAACTTGCCCTCAAAATCGATATCTCCCATTCCTGCCCTGCGGCAAAGTCTCTGAAGTTTAAGCCCCTGACTGACTTCAAGCTGTGTACGAAAGTCTGTAAAGTATACCTTTGATCTCTCCATTTGATGCCCCCTTATTGATTATCGTTATACTCCTTTTCCATTGACAGAAGCTGGTCGTACGCTTCCTTATATCTACCCTCTGCAATGAGCTGGTCATACTTCTGGCGTTCTTCGTTCATATGCTGCTCAAATTCTCCGGTATATCCTCCGGCCTGGGAGAGGGCTATGATATCATTAAGCTTGGTATCACAGACATTTTTGCTCTGTGCAAGCAGATTGTCTATCTCAGCGTTGATATTATCAAGCTCGGTCTTTTGAGAATCGCTCAGTGCTCCGCTTTGGATAGACTTCCCAATGGTATTAAGCTTCGTCAGATAATCCGTCATATCCGATCCGTCGGATGAAATGCAGTTTGACAGTTTCTTCGAGATATCGGTATACTTATCCGCAAATCCCTTCATATCATCTGCCACGGAAGAAAGATCCATGATCTCCTCTGCCGCATCTCCCGCAAGCTTTTCTACATCATCCGGAAGTTCAGAAGAAGCTGCATCTGAAGCCGCCTTTTGTACACTTTCAGCAGCTTCGCCACAACCGGCAAGAAGCATGACACTAAGTCCGAAAACAGACATAAAACTGACAACTTTTTTGAAAGACATATAATACCTCGCTTTCAATTTTTAAATGAGTGTACAGGTGCCGGGATACGTCCTGCCCTATGTACGAAATCAGAGCAGCTGAAAGAGTTGACCGGCATAATGGGCGCACGACCCAATAGTCCACCAAACTCAACTTCATCTCCCACACCCTTTCCGATAACAGGGATCAGACGGACAGCTGTGGTCTTCTGATTGATCATACCGATAGCCATCTCATCAGCAATGATACCGGAAATCGTCTCCTCTGATGTATCTCCGGGAACCGCTATCATATCAAGTCCGACAGAACATAC
>JAEELH010000132.1 GCA_016288825.1 Lachnospiraceae bacterium
ACTGCAAAAATTCGTTCTGTCGTAGCGCTTCATAAAGGCAAATAGCAACAGAATTCGCCAAATTAAGCGACCTTTCCTCCCCCATCATAGGTATCCTCACGCACATCTCCGGATTGGCTTCCAGTATCTCCCGCGGTATCCCCCCGCTCTCCTTTCCAAACATGATCCAGGCATCCTCAGGATAGCTTACATCCGTATATCTTTGCCCACCCTTGGTGGTGGCATAAAAGATAGGTATGTCCGGATTCTTCTCGCAAAAATCATCCCAATCTATATAGCGATACACCTGGAGCCTGGGCCAGTAATCCATGCCCGCTCTTTTTATGGACTTTTCATTCAACAGAAATCCAAGGGGCTCTATCAGGTGCAGATCGCAGCCGGTGGCAACGCAGGTACGCCCGATATTTCCGGTGTTTGAAGGTATTTCCGGTTCATGAAGAACAATATGCATCATATGATTCCTTTCGTTGGTCCGAATTGGAGAAACACAGATATGATCAGCGTTTCTTTAGCACATCAGATATACCATATTCCGCCTGTTTTCGCAAGTTTTCAGCCACTTGGGAAAACTTTTTTCAAAAAAGTGTTGACAATCGATTTTTACCGTGATATATTTTACCACGACAGATATACTACGACAGACGAAGCAACGTCAGTCAGAGCAACGACAGACGTAGATACGTCAGACAAAGTATCGACAGTCGTGGTAAATCAGACTAATGAAGCGCGCAGTTACAGCGTTTCTGCAGAAAGGAGGCCCTATGGGAGAGATCAGTTCTGATGTTATCCGTGGCTATAACGACACCATGATCCTCTATATCCTGCGTAAGGGACCCTCGTATGGATATGAGATCGGTAAGGAGATTCGCCGGATTTCGGATGACAAATATGTGATCAAGGAAACAACGCTCTACTCCGCTTTCACCCGGATGGAGAAAAACGGATATGTAGAGTCTTACAACGGAGAAGCAGAAAGTGGTAAAAAGAGAACGTATTACCGAATAACAGATGATGGAGAGGCATATTACCACAATAAATGCGATGAATGGCATCTCACCAAAGAGGTGGTCGGAAACTTCATCGAATAAGACATCAGATAGCACTACAGACAGATATCTGATATAGGAGGAGTTAATATGGAAGCAATTAGAAATTATCTTGAGACAATGTTCGCTCAGATGCCCAACACTCCCGACGTCCGCAGGGCAAGGGAAGAGCTTCTGGCGATGATGGAGGATAAATACAACGAGCTCATTGCAGAGGGGCGCAGTGATAACGAGGCAGTAGGTACCGTTATCTCAGAGTTCGGCAACCTTTCAGAGCTTGCAGAGAGCCTTGGAATTTCCTATGTTTTCAACGAAAGCCGGAACACTCAGGGTCGCAAGCCCGCTGATATGGAAGAGATCGAGAGTTATATTGAAACAGGCATCGCAAGCGCTGTAATAATTTCAGCCGGAATCTTCTTTTGCATCATTTGCGTATGTTTCCCGATCCTTTTGGGAAGCCTTCCGGTTATACCGACGTTGATGTTCTTCGTAAGCGTTGGTCTCGGCGTTTTACTCATTGTTTACGGATCAGGCATGAAGAAGAAATTCCGTCATCTTTTTACAGGCGAGTATTACCTGGATTACGCGGCAACAAAGTATGTGACAGATCAGCAGCACAACTTTGATAACACTTCGACACTGCTCAGATCACTGGGTATCATGTTATGCGTAGTTTGCTTTGTACCTTCAGTTATCCTTAATAACGAAGTTAACTTCATCGGCAAACTCAGCCTTTCCGATATCGGAGCAGCGTTGCTTTTCATCCTGGTAGGATTCGGAGTATTCCTTATCGTTTATTCAAGTAAGATAAGAGGAGTATTCAAAAAACTTCTCAAGTTGAATGACGAAACAACTATCAGCGGAGATTATAGTAAAACCGCACAAAGTGAGACTTTTAACTCATATAATACTAACAATACAAATGACCGCCATGCAAAAAAGAACGGCAAAAAGGCCGAGGTCTTCAGCAACGGCATGGCAGAATTTGTAGCGTCCGTTTACTGGCCCACAGTTGTTTGCCTTTACCTGATCTGGAGTTTCCAGACCTTTAGCTGGGCGATCTCATGGATCATTTTCCCTATAGCAAGTGCAGCGAGAAAGCCTATTCTTCGCTACCTTGACGGTCTTGATCAGAGCAAGAACAACTATCAGGGAAACAGTTTTAATCAGACAAATAGCTTTACACAGCAAAATACACAGCAAAACAACTTCAACCAGACAGGTGATGTCATAGACGCACAGTATACGGACATTACCCCTCAGTCAAGCGGGAATAAGGAGGAGGGTTGATCATGAAAAGAAGTTTGTATATAGGTATCCTGGTTACCATTACCATAATATGCGTGCTTGCAGGCACTCTCATCAATGTAGGAAAGAACATGCCGGTGTTTTCATTCTTCAGTAAGGATTCAAAAAACATCAGCAAGGATTATTCAGAGCTTTCGGCAGGTTTTTCAGCCATAGATCTAAACACTGATATAGGAGATATCACCATCGAGTCAAGCAAAGCCTTTGGAGCTGAGTTTACAGGCCTGGAGAAGCTTGCTCCTATCATGGAGATCAAGAACGGCGTTCTTGTGGTAACCCAGGAGGACAAAAATAATGTAGCTGCAAACCCCGCCACGATCAAGGCAAGGATCAAGATCACCGTTCCCGAGGGAACACAGCTTACATCCGTAAAGGCACACCTTGATCTGGGAGATCTCAAGTTAGAGGATATCTCAGCAGACAAACTGACCATCAGCGAGTCTCTAGGTGATATCAAGATCAATGGTTGCGTATTCAAAAGTGCCGAAATTACAGAGAACCTTGGCGATATCAAAATGGATCTTCCCGGTTCCGAAGAAGACTACGGCATGGATCTTGACGTAAGCCTTGGCGATATCAAGGTTAACGGCGAAAATAAGGGAAACAAGTATACCAAAGAAGGATCTATCCCCATCAAAGCCAGCAACGATCTTGGAGATATCAAGATTAAAACAAAATAAAGCAGCATAAAGCGCCGGTTGCCTGACCGGTGCTTTTTTGCTATGATGATTTGTGTCAACGGGCTCGCAGCTGAGTGACATATGCGGCCGGCCGGCATATCAATAATTATAGGAGAAATATCATATGAAAAAGCTTTTTGGAGAACTGGAGATCAGCTGGAAGGCACTTATCATTTTTGCAGTGATCTGCGGTGTTATCACCGGTGTGATCGCTATGATACCCGCGCTGGACGGCACTTCCTTTGAAAACATATCCATCACCTTTGAGTGCTGGATCCTTTTTGCCATCATTATCATTATGAACAGCAAAAGTCCGCTGGACTCGGCCCTTAAGACCTTTGTATTCTTTCTTATCAGCCAGCCCCTGGTCTACCTGGTCCAGGTGCCTGTCTCACCTCTGGGGTTTGGGATCTTTACTTATTACCGTGGATGGTTTATTTGGACGCTTTTTACCTTCCCAATGGCATGGATCGGTCATTATATGAAAAAGGACAAGTGGTGGGGACTATTGATCCTGACACCTATGCTGGCTTTTCTTGGCATCCACTATGCAGGATTTATGGGGAAGATGCTGGCATATTTCCCCTTGCAGCTGCTGAGCGTGCTCTTCTGCGCGGTAACACTGATCATTTATCCTCTTTTCATATTTAAAGATAAAAAGATCCGGATCGCGGGAGTTATCATTTCTATAATAATATTGATCGCGGGTTCAGCCTATGGCATTGCCACCAGGTCCTCCCACTATTACAGCACCAGCCTTCTGTCAAGTGGTAGCGAAACTTCAGGTATCGAGTTTGACGACAGTTACAGTGTAAGCCTGGAGGACGAGAGTTTTGGAGATGTACGCATTGGATATGAGGAGGGCATCGAGAGCTACATGGTATATGCCACCTTTAAAAAGATGGGAGATACGGCCATTATCCTGCAGGCGCCGGACGGTACGAGATACGTTTACGATATCACGGTGGGAGACGAAACTTACGATATAAAAGCCAGAAAATAGGGAGTTTGAGAAAAAAGATTGTCTTCAAATTATATAATATGTCCAAATAAGTCCCCTTAACCTAGGTATTTTGTAAAAAACTTGCATAAAACCTGCTAATGGAGTATGATATTTTGTGTGTGTTTACATCTGCACACCGGTGCCTGCACGGTGCGGCATCCGCAACTCTACTTTTTTCAATGGAGGCGAAAATGAGCGACGTAGAAAAGGTTGTTGAGGCTCCTGCTAGGAGACCCAAGAAAAAGTCAGGAGCTAAGGTAAGTATCAAGGTCAAGCTGATCCTTATCATTCTGGCACTCAGTATCATCCCGATGGTTGTTATGACGGTTCTTTTGACCAACACCATCAAGGACACGGTTATGGAACTGGAGGAAGGCCTCGCTACACAGCAGTTGTCCACGGTACAGAAGGAGACGATGTCGATCATCGACAGGACATTCGTAGGTGTTGACCTTTTGTCACATAACACCACACTTTCCGAGGCACTTGCTGAGCGCACTCCTCAGAAGGTTTCTTGGGCGCATGACGAGTTGGTTCAGGCGAATCTCGGATTCACAGAGAGCGGAGCCATGTTCCTTTACGATATGAACTGCATGCAGATCGCCAGAGGGGATGACGGAGATCTCAATGACATTTCTGATCGTGAGTATGCTAAGCAGTCTGTTAGCGGTAATAAGTACATCTCGGACGTTACCATTTCCAAGGCTACAGGCCAGCCCAACATTTTCATGGCTGATCCCGTTGTCGCTGAAAATGGTAATATCGTCGGTGGTGTTGCCAGAGCAGCTTCTCTCGCAGGACTTTCCGAAAATATCGCTACAGTTGCCAATGAGCACACAGATATCACGATCCTCGATCGCGTAGGAGCGCTTGCCGCAACTACAGAGACACAGTATGATCTGGCCAGCGGAGAGATCACAGACCTTTCAGGTGAGGAGTATTACCAGCTTGCACAGAGCGGTGAGGCCGGCATGCTCGTTACCCAGCACAATGGCAAAAAGGTCCTTCTTTCCTACATGCTTGAGCCCAATACCAATTGGACCATTGCAGTATTCACTGATTATTCATACGTAATAGCACCTTACAACAAGGGACTTAATACAGCGTTCCTTATCCTTATCATCGCGCTTGTACTTGTAGTAGTACTGGGATACTTCTTCGCATCATCCATCGCTAAGCCGATCGTCAAGGTTAAGAAGTTTGCCGGCATCCTTGCATCCGGAGACTTTACTACCAAGCCTCTTGACATTGCCAGAAGCGATGAGCTTGGTGAGATGTCCGATTCACTTAATGACATGTATGCGAACAACGCCGACGTTATCCGCAACATCGGCAAGGGTTCATCCCATGTTTCATCCTCATCTACAGAGCTTGCAGATACATCCCATGTTCTGCTTGATCAGTTTGAGGAGGTTGCATCCTCGATGCAGCGTGTCAACGACGCTATGACCAATACCGGCGCCGCTACCGAGCAGGTTTCTGCTTCTGCTAATGAGGTTAACCAGTCAGTTGAGCGTCTTGCTGTTGAGACCAAGAATACCAAGGATGAAGTTATTGCCATCACCAAAAAGGCAGCAGAGATTGAGAGAGAGGGTCGCGAGTCCTCAGAGCATGCTATCGCTATCGCAGAGCAGCGTGGACGCGAGCTTGAGGAGGCTGCTGAGGCAGCTAAGGTTGTTTCTGAGATCGGTACAATGGCAGACTCCATCGCTGATATTGCTAATCAGATCAACCTGCTTTCACTTAATGCTTCCATCGAGGCAGCCCGTGCAGGAGAGCATGGCCGCGGCTTCGCCGTAGTAGCAGATGAGATCAATACCCTTGCTACAGAGACCAAGCAGGCAGTTGAGCAGATCCAGGGAACAGTTGACAAGATCCAGTCAGCATTTGGTCAGTTGTCACACTCCTCTACAGAGCTTCTCTCCTTCATGCGTGAGACTGTTGCTCCCGATTACGAAAAGTTCGTTACCATCGGTAAGGAGTACGGTGCAGACGCTCAGAAGTTCGGCGAGCTGGCTGACAACATTTCCGAGATGGTTCAGTACATCTCCGATTCAATGGATCAGGTTAACGCAGCAGTTGCTGAGATCGCAGAGTCCGCAACCAATACCGCTACATCATCCGCTGAGGTTACAGATACTGTTAACCATGCAGCAGAGATGATGGAGAGGATGAATGGCATGGCCAGCGATTCTCAGGAGGTATCCAGCGAGCTGGATAGCATTGTTAAGAGATTCAAGCTTAACAACGAGTAATAAACCCACTCTTCTTCCATTGATCACATAGAGTATAGAGGGAGTCGCTCTTGCGGCTCCCTTTTTAACCACAGGAGTACCTCCATGAAAAAGAAAATATCAAGCATCTTACTCGCCCTGGCACTTTCATTGGGCGTTTTGTCATCTTCAGTTATTCCGGCGACGGAAAGCCGGGCTGCGGACACGGTATCCGTTTCTTATGATGTAAAGTACGGCCAACTGGAGGCCAGGATCCTTGTAAAGATCATGAATGAGGCTATTAAGCTCTCAAAGGACAAGGTCCCTTTTGTAACCCTGAATGAACTTGAGATGGATTACGGTCTGGAGGCTGCGGCTATTACCAGATCAGCGGAGATTGCCATTTACAATCCAACATTTAAACCTACTGAAACGCCTGTAAGGCCTAACGGAACAGCATACGATACTGCATATGCCAACCCCTCTGAAGTAGGTGAACACTATGAGCTGCGGCTTGGAGATGTTGATCCCAAAAAGCTTTTAGGCAGCACTTCCACAGGCGATACTGATACTACCAACATTGACCCATCTGCACTTATAGATCAGATCGGAACAGATGCGATCATTAATATACTAGTAAAGGGCTACAAATATATTGGTATCGGTCATGTTACGGATGATGCTGATGTTCACTACTGGGTTATTGAGTTTTCGCAGAAGCCAACCGGTGCAGCTTCCACTAACGGCACTAATAGAAAGGTAACCGTCACCAATCCTATTTTGAAAACCTACATAAAAGAACGTAAATTAAAACTTGGAGACGCTACCAAGACGATGTACATTGGAGATCAGGCAGATCTTCCAAAGGCAACAGGAAATCTCATTACAAATGATGCTTTTCACACCGATGATCGCCCTGCAGTGGTGCATTGTGGCACTCCAACCTGGAGTTCTTCAGATGCAGCAGTTGTCAGTGTTTCCGGAAACACCAAAGCAGTAGCAAATAAAAAAGGTGAAGCAACACTCACCGCCTCCGCTACAGTAGCCGAGGGTCCAGGTACGGGCTCATATACAGTCAATGTAGCCGGTGAGAGAATTCATGTTTCATCAATCACTCTTGACCATACAAAGCTGACTATGGCTCCGGCGGATACCATCACTATCAAGGCCACAATAAGCCCGTCCAATGCTACAGATCCTTCCATTAAGTGGAGCAGTTCCAATGTCATTGTTGCATCTGTTGCACCGGATACACAGGATTCTACAAAGTGTGCTGTTGCAGCCATTAGCGAGGGTACCGCCATCATAACTGCTACAACTAATGACGGCAGCAAGACGGCTACCTGTCAGATCAATGTTTCCAAAGACGGTTCCGTCCACGTGGATTCTATCAAGATCAGCAATGAAGAGATCACTCTTTACGAGGGTGGCAGCGGTTTCCAGCTCAGCGCCTCCGTTTATCCTGACGACGCCGTTGACAAGCGCCTTACCTGGGAGACCAATGACAAATCCATCTGCCAGGTGTCGACAACCGGCTACGTTACGCCGGTAAACCACGGTACAGCGCATATTACAGTTACTTCTGTTGATAAGGAAAAAAGTGCTTACTGCATCGTAACGGTTAAAAAGGGTCAGCGGATCCCGGCTACGTCACTAAAGTTGAATATCGAGTCAACAAAGCTGATAGCAGGTTCCGTTACTAACGTTTCAGTAGATGTAACACCAAAGGAATCCACGGATATCCTGACCTGGTCCACATCGGATCCCAACGTGGCATCCCTCAAGGTGGCAGATGATTGGAAAAGTGCCGTACTTACAGCAGGCGTTTCCGGGGAAGCTACTATTTTCGTGAAATCACCAGACGGTGTGGCGACTTCGATCCATGTGATCGTCCGTACTGCTGAGGAGCAGGCAGCCATCGATGCAAAGAAAGAGGCTGCAAAGGCAGCAAAGACAGCCGTTAAGAAGCTTAAAGCCGGTAAAAAGAAGATGACAGTCACCGTGAAGCCTTCAAAGGTAGCCGGAGTTACCATCAAATATCAGATCCAGTACCGGGTTGCCGGAGGCAAGTGGAAAAAGACGAATTCCGCAAAGACTTCTAAAACCATCTCCAACCTCAAGACTGGCAAAAAGTACAATGTTAGGGTCAGGACCTATGCCTCCGTGGACGGTGAAAAATGCTACGGCGCCTGGTCCAAGGCCAAGAGCGTTAAGGTTAAATAAGAGAAAATATTTTTTTTAAAAATGATGCAACAAAATCGTTCAGATCAGACACTATGTATATGAGACCTTAAAAAGCGCGTTTCAGAGTATGGTAAGGAGTTCATATGGAAAACGCAAAGTACACACCGATCGATACAGAGCTTGTTGAGCGGGCCATAACCGGCGATATCGATGCTTTTGCAGCTCTGTACGAGACAATCTACAAGGACATGTACCGCCTGGCTCTGTACATCACCCGTGACAGGCAGGATGCGGAGGACGCAGTTGCCGAGACAGTGGCAGATGCATATTCGTCCATTGGCAGTCTTCGGCAGCCGGAGGCATTCCGTGGATGGATCTTTCGTATCCTTTCCATCAAGTGCAAGCGTCTTTTCAGGGAAAGTTTTGAAAACCTGACTGATCCCGAGGAGATGCCGGACATTGCTGATGAAAGCGTATCTATCGCTGATTCAGCCGGGATCCGAGACCTCTTTTTCACACTGGAGGATGTGGACCGCACCATCCTGTCCATGCATATTTTTGGTGGATACAAAAGTCATGAGATCGCAGAATGCCTGGAAATGAGCGCAGCGACAGTCAGAAGCCGTCAGGCCAGAGCCCTTGCCAAACTTCGATCGATGATGGCGTGAGTCACAGGTTCGTACATAGAAAGGAGAAGATCATGAACGATGAAAAGATCCTCGATGAAATAAAGCGTTCGGCGGACGATATCGAAGTTCCCGAGAGACTAAGACCGGAAAATATCAGGGATTTGATCGGACAAAAAGATTCGGCCTCGGATAAGTCGGATTTCACGGTGATAGAGAACGATAATGCCGCTTCAAAACCTGAAGGGTTGCAGATCTTACCTCGAAATGAAGAAGAAAAAACACCCTTCAACCCCCGTAGGTTTGCGGGGCTTGCAGCAGCAGTAGCACTGTTCTTTATAGCTGTTCCGGCAGGGATCATTGCTCTTCGCTCTGCAACAAGTCATCTCGGGAACAACGCATCAACCGCAGAGACTACAGTTAATTCCGATGGGGCAGAGGATGCTGCGGCAGAGATACTTGAGAGCGCATCTGCAGATTCCGTTTCTGTTGAGCAGGCCTTTGGCGGATATTTTTATACAGAGGACAGCCTCGACAATATCCGCAAGATCCTTTCCGCACCTACAGACAGTGGTCTGACCTATGGTGGCATTGGGAGAAACGGTTTCGCAAAAGAAGGTCTCACAGATGTGGAAGAATCCGCTTCCATGGATGACGCTGAAGTGGCTACCGGCTCCAGCGAGGCAGCTAAGACTTCTGATATGGGTGGTTCAGCAGATTATTCCACCACTAATACCCGTGAGATGGACATAGACGAGGGCGATATTGTAAAGACAGACGGCAAGTATATTTACATCTACAAGGAGTTTGGAGGGGTAAAGATCATCGATATCACCGAATCTAAGATGAAGATCGCAGGCGAGTTCGATCCCGAGTTTGCGGATGCCGATGATTCACACCTTATTGACCTTTATGTCAGGGATAATACCATGGTCATCATCGCCGAGACCTATTCTGTAAACTATGAGATAACTTACAAGGATGGCGACGATACCTACGTTGTAGAAGACAACAAGGCCATTGGTGATTACGAGCATTATATGCTGGGGGATTCCACTCACACTGTGGCTCTTACCTATGATATTTCGGATCGCAGCAACCCCAAAAAGCTGGGAGAAATGCAGATGGAAGGTAGCTATCAGACCTCAAGGATCTCAGGAAACTTCTTGTATCTCTTTACCTGGTACCATGGCAATGATATCCCCCTGATCGGCAGGGATTATCCTCAGCTTGACAGCATTTATCTCCCCAGGGAAAAGGACGTAAGATCCACATATACCATGGCTTCCGTAGATCTTTCAGATCCCAACAAGGCAGTTGATACAAAGGTCATCTACTCTGCGGGCAATGATGTTTACGTAACCAGCGACTGCATCATCCTTGAGGTTATGGAGTATGACACAAGAGAGCGGACTAACCTTTTCCGCTTTGCTTATCAGGATGGTAAGTTCACACCCGAGGGCGTTGGCGCTGTTCCCGGATACATTGAGAGTGGCTTCTCCATCGACGAGGATTCCGAAGGAAGGATCCGCGTGGCTACAACTTCCTATGGCTTCTCCAACCAGTCTTCCGGAGTTTATGTTTTCGATAAGAGCATGAAGCGTATCGGTAAGCTGACCGGCCTTGCCAAGGGTGAGGACATCAAGAGTGCCCGCTTCCTGGACGACGTTCTCTATCTGGTTACTTACGAAAACAGGGATCCTCTCTTTACCATCGACCTGTCTGACCCCACCAAGCCTGAGGTCATCGGCAAGCTCAAGCTTCCCGGATTTTCAGATTACCTGCATTTCTGGGATGACACTCATCTTCTTGGAATCGGTTATGATACGGATGAAGAAACGGGTGAGATGTACGGAGCAAAGCTTTCCATGTTCGACATCTCCGATCCTACCAATGTAAAGGAAGTATCAACTATCACCATCAAAGGCATTGATAACATGCCCGGAATGCAGAATTACAAGGCTTTGCTGGTCAATCCTGACAAGAATCTCATCGGATTCGGTACTACTTCCTGGAACGAGGAAACCAATTGGCAGGAAGAAAACCAGTATATGGTATATTCCTTCACAAACAACACCTTTACAAAGCTTGCAGCGGAAAAAACAAGCGAAAACGACAATGCGATTGGTACTCGTGGCGTATTCGCAGGCGACACCTTCTATATCGCCGATGATGGCCGCATCCGCTCCTACGACATGAATAAAAACTTCGAACTTATAGACAAAATCAATTTAAAGTAGTATTATAAGCCAATCTTCATCATTAATGAATCACAAGGGTCGCAGGCTATGTTTCTGTTTTCGATGACATTGTCTGCGGTCCGTTGTTACTTGAGGTTTAGTTAGCATAACCGCATGTACCAAAGCATGTTTTGATAGTGAGCGTTAGGCTCATCGTGGTTAGGCCTTATTGCGAGGCAGGAACTGCCATGGATGGCAGATCCACGAGGAAAGGTCCCGGATGGACCTTTGACGAGGGTGCCGACATATAACGTGTTTATTTCAAGGCCTAACCCGATGTCCTTAGCGAACTATGATTACATGCGTGGTATATGTGGTTATGCGTAGTATCAAAAAGGAAAAACGTATTGAGACTAAGAAACATTCCTGCGGCCCGCCCGGCGGTAGAGGCCAGCCCCATCTGCATCCAAGATCCCGTATCCCTTATGGGCGCTTGGAAGTCCCAGCCCTGGAACCCGGGATCAGATGGTGCATCCGCTCCGCTCCAC
>JAEELH010000133.1 GCA_016288825.1 Lachnospiraceae bacterium
CTAGTGCATCCGTTTCCAAATACCTGGACTTTTTACGCCGGATATTTTTCGATCCTGCAAGGCGTCTGAGTGAGGCGTACCGGGCGGTACGATGATCGAAGACAACGACGCAGGGCGGAAAATAGGCAAGTAATAAAGTCCACTTATTTGGAGACGGCTGCACTAGATTTAGTACTTGTATATTCATAATTACGTGTTATAATTGTAGGACGTGCAAAACACCGGACACTTACTGGGAATCTGTCCGGCGTTTTTGTGCGTTCATTATTTTATCTCAGTCGGAGATGGGACTCCGACTGAGATAAACGCTCCACGAGGATGTACGCAGACCCGAATCCGGCGCCAAGTCTCGCGGAGCGAGACTTGAACCTAAAAATAATGTAGGAGGGTATGATGGGAAAAAGTATCGAAGAATGGAAGATCGGCGATCCGATGATCAACGAAAATGATTATTGGCAGGATCCCAACTATGTAGCTGAGGATCCGGAAAAGGAAAAGCTTGTTCTCAAGCTTGCCACAATGATCACAGACCGTTACAAGAAAAAACTCACAAACAAGATCAATAACAGAGATCCTGAGTATTGGATGCTGGATATGATCCTCAATAAGGAGCAGGTTAAGTTCCTTATCAATTTCAAAAAGACAAGAGTTCCTTATTCTCTTGAGGAACTTGCCAAGATGAACAGCATGACTCTTGCCGAGACTCAGGAGATGATCGATCGTCTGGTTTGGATCGGTATCATTGAGATGAACCGCGCCAAGACCCCTGATAAGCATAAGCAGTGGGAGCTTCCTATCTTCGTTCCCGGAAGTGCTGAGTTCATGATGATGCAGGATAAGCTGACAGATGAGTTCCCTCAGCTTGCTACCTTCTTCAATCTTATGACACAGCTTCCTCTGGCAGGTATCACACAGATGGTTCCTCCGGGAGGAGCAGGTGTGGGAATGCACGTTATCCCCGTGGAAAAGGCTATTTCCATGGAGAATACTTCAGTTCCCGTAGAGCATCTTTCACGTTGGATCGATATGTACGACAAGTACGGTATTTCCGAGTGCTCCTGCCGTAAGCAGCAGACGATGCGTGGCGAGGGTAGTGGTGAGATCCGCGGTGATTACTGCATCGGTATGGGCGATATGGCTGAGTATATGGATAGCCGTGGCATCGGTCATTACATTTCCAAGGAGGAGGTTTACGAGATCCTTGAGAGAGCTGAGCGTCACGGATACGTTCACCAGATCACCAATATCGACGGTGAGGGCAAGATCGTAGCTATCTGTAACTGTGCTCCCGGAGTGTGCAACGCTCTTCGTACCAGCCAGCTTTTCAACACACCTAATATGTCTGCATCCGCTTATCGCGCACACGTTGATAAGGAGAAGTGTGTAGCCTGCGGTAAGTGTGTTGAGGTTTGTCCTGCCGGTGCTGCTAAGCTTGGTCAGAAGCTTTGCAAGAAGGACGGCAGCGAGGTTAAGTATCCCAAGGCAGAGCTTCCCGATGCACAGAAGTGGGGACCTGACAAGTGGAATTACAACTTCCGTGATGACAACAAGATCAATTGCTACGATACAGGTACAGCACCTTGTAAGACAGCCTGCCCTGTTCACCTTTCAGTTCAGGGATATATCAAGATGGCAGCAGAGGGACGTTACGAGGACGCTCTTGCTCTTATCAAGCAGGACAATCCTCTGCCCATGATCTGCGGAGCTGTCTGCAACAGACGTTGTGAGGACGCCTGCACCAGAGGTACTGTTGATCAGCCTCTTGCTATTGATGAGATCAAAAAGTTCATCGCTTCTCTTGATCTTAAGAAGGAGACTCGTTATGTTCCTCTTTGCGAGAAGCATGATGGCGGTTTCTGGAGCGATGAGTTCAAGGTGGCCGTTATCGGTGGTGGTCCTGCAGGTCTTTCTGCAGCATACTTCCTCCGTCTCAACGGATATCCTGTTACAGTATTTGAAAAGGAAAAGCGTGCCGGTGGTATGCTTATGAACGGTATCCCCAGCTATCGTCTGGAGAAGGATATCATTGATGCAGAGATCGACGTTATCAAGCAGATGGGTGTTGAGTTCAAGTGTGGCGTTGAGGTCGGCAAGGACATCACCATCCAGAAGCTTCGTGAGGAAGGCTATGCAGCATTCTTCGTAGCTATCGGTATGCAGGGCGGCCGTAAGGCAGGCGTTCCCGGTGAGGATGCCGAGGGTGTTCAGACAGGTGTTGACTTCCTTCGCACCATCAATCAGGATCATTCTATTAAGCTTAAGGGAGATACAGTTGTTATCGGTGGTGGTAATGTTGCTATCGACGTTGCCCGTACAGCAGTAAGAGCCGGTGCTTCCAAGGTTACCATGCTCTGCCTCGAGAGTGAGAAAGAAATGCCCGCTGCAAGGGATGAGGTAGAGGAAGCTCTTGAAGAGGGCATCGATGTTAAGAACGGCTGGGGCCCCAAAGAAGTTGTGTCCGAAAACGGACATGTTACAGCCGTTGTATTTAAGAAGTGTGTCAGCGTATTTGACGAGAATCACAGATTCTCTCCCAAGTATGATGAGAATGATACCATCACCATCCCTTGTGAGAACCTGCTTCTGTCCATCGGACAGTCAGTACAGTGGGGCAACCTTCTTGACGGCACAGCTGTTGAGACCAACCCCAACGGTACCGCAAAGGCAGATCCTCTTACACGTCAGACCGCTGAGCCTGATATCTTCGTAGGAGGAGATGTATTCACAGGCGCAAGATTCGCTATTGACGCTATCGCAGGCGGCCGTGAGGGATCAGTATCCATCAACCGTTTCGTACATCCCGGTAACAGACTTGATCTGGCCCGCGACAGACGTGAGTTTGTTGAGCTTGATAAGGACGACATCAAGATCGAGTCCTTTGACAATGCTCCCCGTCAGATCCCCGGCAAGAAGGCCGGTGTTGCCAAGGATACCTTTGATGATCTGCGCCTGACGCTTACAGAGGAGCAGGTTCGTACAGAGGCTAACCGTTGCCTGGGCTGCGGTGCTACAACCGTTGATGAGAATCAGTGTATCGGTTGCGGACTCTGCACAACCAAGTGCGAGTTCGATGCTATCCATCTCTTCAGAGAGCATCCGGATGCATCTACTATGGTCCGCGCTGAGGATAAGCTTTCCAAGGTTGGTCCTTACGCAGCTAAGCGCGCAGCTAAGATCGCACTTCGCCGTAAGAAGTAGTTTGCAATTCAACTAAAAGTATGATATATTGTGTTGGCGCGTCATTCGGAGCCCGGTCTATCCGGGAGATTGACGTGCCAACATTGATAACGGGGTGTGGCTCAGTTTGGTAGAGCGCTTCGTTCGGGACGAAGAGGTCGCGTGTTCGAATCACGTCACCCCGAGATATAAAAAAGGACACCGTAAGGTGCCCTTTTTTATATCTTAGCATGATATGGCTACGAACACGCAACCTCATAAGGAGCGAACGATCGGGACGAAGAGGGTGCGGTCGTCCGGTGGACGACCCTCGCGAAGCGAGGAGCACCGACCGGAGTGAAGCGTAGACCTGCAGGCGCCGGTGGCGCCTTGTTGCAGCCGACCGAGTGGGGCTCCGGGGTCCCACGAGACCGCGTGTTCGAGTTGCCTGCAAGTCTAAAGAGAGTATTACGTATGAAAAAGAAGATAAAAGAAGAGGTTCTATCTTATATTTGGATCATCCTTGGCGCGGTAATGGCCAGCTTTTCGGTTGCCCTTATCCTCCTTCCCAATGATGCCATTGATTATGGAACCGCAGGTGTTGCCATCATACTCAGCAAACTTACCGGCTACCAGTTGTCACTTTGC
>JAEELH010000134.1 GCA_016288825.1 Lachnospiraceae bacterium
CTCTTTTCCAACGCAGGAATCGCTGCCTACGGTTATTCCTGGGAACTTACAGAGGAACAGTGGGACGCCCTTATCGAGGTCAACTTAAAGGGCGGCTTCCTCACTTCCAAGTATATTATCCCTCACATGATCGAGAAAAAAAGCGGAGTTATCATTTACAATTCATCCGTAGCCGGCCTTCGAGGCTTTGGCCGCATGAGCCACTACTCTGCATCAAAGCACGGACTCGTGGGGCTTACAAAGTCTCAGGCAATAGAGCTTGCCCCCTACGGTATACGAGTTGTTTCTCTCCATCCTACAGGCGTCAATACCCCCATGAACGACGGCCTGGCTGAGCTTGAAGGAACAACTCCCACGGAGATCGCTGAGCGTTCTGCCGGAAACCTTTTGAAAACACCCTGGCTCGAAACAGAGGACATAGTTGAAGCTGTAAAATATATTGCCAGCGACAGGGCAAGATACCTGACAGGAAGCCAGTTTGTACTGGATGCAGGTTTGTTAACAAGATAGATTGGAAAGGACAATGTTATGAGTTTAAATATAAATTCCCTGCTTATTCACGGAGGAACTGACGGCGACGAGGCGACAGGGGCTGTCAACGTTCCCGTATATCAGACATCAACATACAAACAGGACGGACTTGGCGAGACAAGAGGATGGGAATACTCAAGGACCGGAAACCCCACCCGTGACGCCTTGGAAAAACTGATAGCTGATCTTGAGCATGGAAAATACGGCCTTGCATTTGCATCCGGGCTGGCTGCCATCAACACTGTCCTTTCTCTCTTTAAATCAGGCGACAAACTTGTGGTTTCGGATAATATCTACGGCGGCACATTCCGAATTCTGGACAATGTATTCAAAAACTTCGGGATCACTTATGAGATCGTTGATACATCAGATCTTGAAAAAGTAGAGGCAGCTATAGATGAGGACGTGAAAGCTGTCTATGTGGAAAGTCCGGCCAATCCCCTGCTTACGGTCACCGATATCGCCGCTGTAGCAGAGATCGCTCACAAGCACAACAAATTGCTGATAGTTGACAACACCTTTTTAACTCCCTATCTCCAGAGACCATTAAGTCTTGGTTCGGACATAGTGATCCATAGCGGCACCAAGTATCTCGGCGGTCATTCGGACACAATCTCCGGATTTGTAGTTGTAAACGACAAAGAACTGGCAGACAGGCTCTACTATCTTCAAAATGCCATTGGCGGCGTTTTGGCTCCCTGGGACAGTTTCCTCATGATAAGAGGCATAAAGACCCTCGGAGTTCGTATGGACCGTCATGTGGACAATGCAAAAAAGATCGCTCAGTGGCTTTCCAAAAGCGGATATGCCAGCCGTATCTACTACCCCGGTCTTCCAGAGGATCCCGGATATGAGGTTCAAAAAAAGCAGGCTGACGGTCCCGGCGCCATGATCTCTTTTGTTTTGGACAGCAATTATGACTACAGGAAGTTTTTCAAAAACCTTAAACTGATCACTCTTGCAGAAAGCCTGGGAGGTGTGGAGTCCCTTGTATGTCATCCCGCTTCCATGACCCACGCCGCTATACCTGCTGAAATAAGGCAGGAAGTCGGCATTGTCGATGAACTTATCAGATTTTCTGTAGGCATAGAAGACGCGGATGATCTAATAGCCGATCTTGAACAGGCTATCAAGACATCCAAAAAGGAGGCGGTATAAATGGATGTTCATATGAGTATTCAGGATATGATAGGAAATACTCCCATACTTAAGCTCAATCATCTCGGAGTAAAAAAGGAAGTTGGGATCTATGCCAAGCTGGAACTTATGAATCCAGCCGGCAGTGTCAAGGACAGGATCGGAATGTATATGATCCGCGATGCGGAGAAAAAAGGTCTATTAAAACCCGGCGGTACCATAGTTGAAGCCACCGCCGGAAATACCGGGATAGGCATTGCCATTGCAGCTCTCAACAAAGGCTACCGGGTAATCTTTACCGTACCCGAAAAGTTTTCCATTGAAAAACAAAAGATCATGATGGCCCTTGGGGCCGAAATAGTACATACATCAAGAGAAGAAGGAATGCTCGGCGCTGAACGAAAGGCCGAGGAGATCATAAAAAACATTCCCGGAGCCATCTCTCTGGCACAATTTCGTAATCCGGCCAATCCTCTGGCTCACTATGAGACCACAGGTCCGGAGATATACGACCAAATGGATGGTAAGATAGACTATCTTGTTGCCGGCGCCGGAAGCGGCGGAACCTTTACCGGCATCATGAAGTATCTCAAAGAAAAGGATAAAAAGATAAACGGTGTTCTTGCCGATCCCGTAGGCTCGGTGATAGGCGGAGGCGAGCACGCAGACTACGATATAGAAGGCATCGGCAATGATTTTATAGCCGACACCATGGATATCACCCTCGTCGATCAGGTGATCAAGGTAACAGATACCGAAGCCTTCGAAGCCTCAAGGCTTCTGGCACTAAAGGAAGGTGTCATGGCCGGATCTTCCTCCGGTGCTGCGCTTGCCGCTTCACTGAAGCTGGCAGAAAAGATCGATAGCGGTAATATCGTGGTTGTTTTCCCTGACAGAGGAGACAGATACCTTAGCAAAGGATTGTTTGATATAGAATAAAAAGATCGGGTCCAAATTCGGACCCGATCTATTATTTTGTCCACTTATAAAGCTGTGCGTATATACCGCCCTTTTCCATGAGTTCGTCATGGGTGCCGGACTCCTCGATACCGTTTTCGGTAAGTACCAGGATCCTCTGGGCATTCTTGATGGTCGAAAGCCTGTGTGCAATAACAAGAGTCGTCCTGCCTGCTGCCAGTTTTTCCAGCGATTCCTTGACGATATTTTCACTTTCGTTATCAAGGGCACTGGTTGCCTCATCAAAGATAAGTATGGGCGGGTTCTTAAGGAAGACTCTGGCAATGGAAAGCCTCTGCTTCTGACCGCCCGAAAGCTTGATACCCCGCTGCCCAATATCCGTATCATACCCCTGCGGTAATTCCATTATAAAATCATGAGCATTGGCTAGTTTTGCAGCTTCGATCACTTCTTCTCTGGTTGCATCCGGCTTGCCGTAAAGTATATTTTCGTACACCGTCCCCGCAAAAAGATACACATCCTGCTGGACTATACCTATATTGTTTCGAAGACTTTTAAGAGTGACATCCCGGATATCTTTTCCATCAATACGGATGCTACCCTTTGTAACCTCATAAAATCTGGGGATCAGGCTGCAAAGAGTGGTCTTACCGCCACCGGAAGAACCAACCAATGCTACGTAGGATCCTGCCTTTACATCCAGATCGATATGTCGGAGAACACGATGGGCCGTATCATTGTACTTAAATGAAACATCATCAAATACTATATCACCCCTGACATTTTTAAGGGGCACCGCCTTGGGAGAATCCGCAATATCCGGTTCAACCGAAAGCATCTCCATAAAGCGCTCAAATCCAGAGTATCCGTTCTGGAACTGCTCGGTAAAATCAATAAGAGTCCTAATAGGATCCGTGAATACATTGATATAAAGAAGGAAGGCAACAAAATCTGCAACCTCTATCATCCCTTTTGCCAGAAGAATACCGCCGATCATGATGACCACCACATTGATAAGGGTGGTAAATGCTGTCATGCCGGAATGGAAGAATCCCATGTAGAAGTAGCTGTTCTTTTTTGCCGCCAAAAACCCGTCGTTGCCCCGTCCGAACTTTTCATTTTCAATGTCTTCGTTGGCAAAGGACTTTACAACCCTGATACCCGAGAGATTGTCTTCTATCTGAGCATTGATCTCCGCTATCTTGACTCTGTTCTGACGAAAAGCCGACCTCATCTTTTTATTGAGATGATAGGCATAGACGAACATGATGGGAACAAGGACAAACGCCGCAATGGTCAGGTATCCGCTGATATTGATGAGGATGATAAATGCTCCGATTATCTTGATGGATGAGATCGCGAGGTTTTCCGGGCCGTGATGCAAAAGTTCGGTTATATCAAAAAGATCGGAAGTGATACGGCTCATGAGCTGTCCCACCTTTTGCTCGTCATAAAAGGAAAAAGAAAGCTTCTGATAATGATCAAAGATGTCTGACCTCATATCCCGTTCTATCCTGGCGCCCATGACATGTCCGATATTGGTAACGTAAAAATTAGCGCCAAACTGCAGACCAACCAGGACTAAAAGCACCCCGCTTATAACAAGGACGCTGTGAACCGCCTGCTGCGTCTCCATGGAAGTGATATTAGATGTAATGTACCTAACCGCAAGGGGGATCACCAGGCTTATGATGGATGCCAGAAAAGCAAAGAACAGATCAAGAAGAAAAGTTCCCATATAAGGCTTATAATATGAAGCCATTTTCCTAAGATTCTTTTTCATAATGCTACTGCCTTTCCGATATGTCCGCCAAATAAAAGATACGCACCATTATGCTACATTTCCTTTTATTAATCAAGCAAAAAAGCAGGTCCTAATCCGGACCTGCCAAAATCGCTCTATCATCCCTTTACAGCACCCGAAAGTCCTTCTACATAGAACCTTTGAAGCCATACAAAAAGCACCACGATCGGGATCGCAACTACCACAGCCCCCGCAGCAAACTGAGTGTAGTAAGTGTCTATACGTCTGAAGTCCGTAAGCCAGTAAAGTCCTACAGCCACCGTATATGAGCTTTGCTTGTCTCCGAAAAGCATGCTCGGGAATATATAATCCGACCATGCAGCCAGGAAATTACCCAGTACAGTATAAACTATAATTGACTTAGACAGTGGAAGGATGATCCTGAAAAATATCTGAAGTCTCGACGCCCCATCTATAAGGGCCGCCTCATCCACTGCCTTGGGGATGGTATCGAAAAATCCCTTACTGATATGATATGCCATAGCCGCTCCCGCAGCACTGACAACTATGAGTGCTACAAGTGACTGGTTCATACCCAGCCCTTTAAGGATATTATATACGGCGATCAGGGACATGAAGCCCGGGAACATACCTATGATCATCAAAATGTTCATAAAGGCTTTTCGTCCTGAAAATCGGGTCCTGCTCAAAGTGAAGGACGTGCCCAGTATGATCATAGTATTGATGACACAGCTGAACAGTGCCACAACCATGGTGTTGACCCACCATTTTCCAAAAGGCAGAACGCTCTGCTTTGAAAAAAGGTCGGTGAAGTTTTTCAGAGTGAGCTTGTGAGGGAAAAAGTAACCCACGTAGTATCCCTGCTCAGCCCTGAGTGCCGTAAGCAATATCCAGAGTATGGGAAAAACCCATATTACTCCCATAATAACGAGGATGATATATCCTCTGTTGATCCCCGCCATCTTCATGCAAAAAGCAAGAGCTATAAACGAGGATATGATCCCTGCCCAATAACCTATTCCAAGATGACTGTTGAGAAAGTCCGAATAGATACCTGAGGTTTCCATTATTATCTTGGTGGAAAACATAAGGATCGTATATGCTGCTGTCTGAACTGCCACGAGTATTGTCCAGATCCGAACTATTCCCACGCTCGTCCATTTAAAAGCCAGAAGCGATACAACTCCTGTCACTACAGAAAGTACAAAAGACAGTATGACAACTACGAATAGCCCGCTTTTTTCCGTAGTACCGGCAATAGTTGTAGCCGCATTAAGCAGCGAATATGTATGTCCCTCTGCTGAGGTATAGGGCAAAAATACCGAAACCATTGCGATAAGAGAAAAGATCATTGCCCTGATAAAATAGTCCAGATTCAGACCTAAAACTGTTTTTTTCATCACTGGAATCCCTCCTCATTCTTGATCGCACCGGATCTTGAAAATGATATCAGCGTAAATACAGCAGATATCACGAAGATAATGATACCAATAGTAGCTGCCAGATTGTAGTCATTGCTATCTTTGGTCAGCTTGTAAAGCCACGTCACCAGAAGGTCTGTTTTTCCTGCACCCTTGAAATAATCCAGTGTATGAGGCTCTCCTCCCGTCAGGAAGTAAATGGTATTAAAGTTGTTGAAGTTGCTTATGAGATTTGCGATCAGATAGGGTGTCGTCACAAACCACATATAAGGGAAAGTGATCTTCCTGAACATGGTTATGGGGCCTGCCCCATCCAATCTTGCACTCTCATACAATTCCTCCGGAATATTCATAAGGATTCCGCTGACCATGAGCATGGTAACCGGAACACCTATCCAGAAATTCACCGCTATTACCGAGAACCTTGCCCAAGTAACATTGGTAAGGAAGGGCAGTGCATGATCGGTAAATCCCCACTGCTGCAGAAGTACATTGATGATGCCTCGCTCACCAAGCATTGTTGCAACTACCCTGAGAGAGATAAACCCGGGTACTGCCATAACCACTACAAAGAGGGTTCTCCATAACTTTTTCAGTTTGATCCCTTTGGAATTAATGATCATGGCTACGATCATTCCACCGAAATAACAGGTAAAAGTTGCCGCGAAACCCCAGATAAGGGTCCAGCCCAGCACCGGCCAGAAGGTGGATGAGAGTCTGTCTCCCGCAGACAGGAGGGTGAAAAAGTTTTTCAGCCCCACCCAGTCAAAGAGATTACCCGGTGGCTGGTGATCCTGGTCGTAGTTCGTAAACGCCATGAGGATCATGTAAATAAGAGGAGTGACGGTAAATATCGTAAGTCCGACCACAGGGATCGCCAGCAAAGAAAAGTGTACATTACCCGAAGCAAGGCTTATGACATCCTCAACAAAGGAATTCACATGTTTGCCACGAGTGGCATTATATCTGGCCTTTTCTCCCGAAAAGATTGAAAAGCCCCATACTCCGATAAAGGCTATCGTTATTACTATCGCAACAACACCCGAAAGCAGGATCAGCATGGAATTGTCTCCGGGGGTCATCTCATAGATTCCCAGTTCCTCATTGAGATTCATTCCCTGAACCTGATCTCCCAGCGTCATAAGATTACGAAGGAGCCCTCCGCCCCTCATCACCATAAAGAGGATATACAAAACCTCTGCTGCCAAAAACAGGATGCCTTTGATCCGCTGGCCATGCCTGATATTGGCAAGACCGCAGACCACATAGGAAAGTTTGGAAAAGATATCCCCCTTGGTAAATATGGTGATCAGATTTCTTTTTTTATATTCATTCTCCATAAACTACCTCTTTTTTAGGAAAAAGGGGATGCGTGAAGAAGAGGGCGCACCCCCGCAAAAAGGAGAGAAAATTATCAGTTGCTAAGAGTTCCCAAAATGCTGTCTACCAATGCATCAAGCTGTGCCTGAAGGTTAGATTCCGTCACATCCTTGTTGTAGATACCTTCGCCAAGAGCCTGCATGGGATCCCAGTAATCACCCATCTTAGGGATGCTGGGCTGGTTGGTAGCAAGTCCTGATTGATCATTAAGTGCGCTTGCAACCATATCATTTTTGATCTCGTCACTGTCCGCAAGGCTGGAAAGAACCGGAACATCACCCTGCTTCTCGTAACGCAGAAGGCAGCTTTCACTGCTGGCAAGATATACAGCGAGTTGCTGTGCTGCCAAAGGATACTGAGTATTTGATTTTACTGTTAAAGTCTTGAAATCTACGAAATTTGAAAGTTGTACGTCCTTACCTCCGATATTTGCAACGGGAAGAGCTACTGCGCCAACCTTGTCCCCGAGAGCTTCTCTGAACTCAGGGGCACTCCATGCTCCTGACGTTACTGCGCCAAGCTTGCCCTCTTTGAAAGCGGCTCCACCTACTCCGTCCTTATCCTCGATATACTTAGGGCTGGTTGCAAGATCAATAACATATTTTGCTGCCTCTACGCCCTGTGCATTATTGAATGTGCAATTTGTCGCATCCGTGCCGTCCTCTCCAAAAAGAGTGCATCCATTACCCAGGAAGAACATCTCAAGATACCATGAATTGGTAACCTGTGTACTGAAGTTATACATGCCGCTTCCCAGATCCTTTGCCATCATAGTATCAAGGCTCTTGATCTCATCTTCAGTGTAAAGATCCTTGTTGTAATACATGAAGAAAGTATTGGGAGAAAAAGGAACTGCGTAGGTAAGTCCATCTACAGTAACTGCATTTATCGCACTCTCCGGAAGATCTGACTGGATCCCGTCAAAATCCTTGGTAATGGGAAGAAGTAATCCCTTGGATGCAAGATCCGCAACTCCTCCGCTGGGTGTGTAAAAAATGTCTGCAGCTGTATCTGCGTCTGTCTCAAGTGCCTGAGGTGCCTCGTCGATACCGACAACCGCTATCTCCCAGTTCATATTGAACTCATCGTGGAGTGCGTCAAAGTTCCTTACCATCTGATCGGTGATGTCCACCTCTTCTTCCGGAACCCAGATCTTGAGCTGTACGTCCTGAGCCTCACCATCCGTTGTCGCCTGTCCACCTGAAGTGTCCTGTGCTGCCTGTCCGCTTGTTGAACTACTGTCTGATCCGCAAGCTGTAAGACTTCCAACTGCAAGTACTCCGGCCAAAAGCATTGATACGATCTTCTTGTTCATTTTGTCCTCCTTAGTTATATTAGTTATTCGTTTAACTATATTGTGGTTTGACATTTAACCAAACCCACTATTATTTTTTGCGATTGTTTGTTTTGGCTTTGGGTTAATCGCTTAACCAGATTATACGGACGTTAACCTTTTTCGTCAATACCTTTTTTCCTCTTCTATCAATTTCACAAATATCTCATATGTTTTTTATGCACTAGTAACGAAGATCATGGCAAAAAAAGAGAGCTGCGAAAGGATCCTTTCGCAGCCCCTAATAGCTGTATTTTATGATATTTCCAATACCGACTGGCGTTCTATAACTCTGATGGGAAGGTGCTCATCCAAAACCAGATCCCGTTCTCCCTCGATCATTCGCATCAGACTCTCTCCCGCCATCTGTGCCTTGGCTCCAAAATCCTGGGCCACAGTCGTTAACCTGACAGCTGCATATTCTGCCTGTGGCAGATTATCAAATCCGATAACAGACATGTCCTCCGGAAGATGCATGCCAAACTGCCGCATCCCCTCAGAAACACCAAGTGCAACAACATCTGACATGGTCGCCACTGCAGTATAGTTCCGGGGATCGTGAGCTATATCCTGTCCCACACCAATGGACATCTCAAAGGTTGTATCCGTGACAAACACATCTTCATCCGAAAACTCTACTCCGCTTTCACGGCAGCCATCCGAGAATCCTCTGTAACGTTCGTTGACAACTCCGGGCACCGATGGATCGGGTATTGCCAAAGCGATCCTCCTGTGTCCCTTGCCTGCCAGATATCTGGCCGAAAGATAACCGCCTCTGTAATCATCGATTCCGACTCTTACTGTATTACTGCCCGGCGCATATGTGTCCAAAAATACCACCGGCGCATCAAGTCCCTTTATAATACCCTCCACGTCATTCTCCATAGCACCAAGGAAAAAGGCTCCGTCCACATTCCATGAAGAAAGGAGCGGTATCATGCTGGCACAATCCGCCACACATCGAAGGATCAGGTAGTAATCACGCTTTCTTACGAACTTTTCCAACTCTGCGATCATTATGGAATAATAGGGATTGACCAGAAAAACCTCCTGCTCTCCAACGTAAGGCACTACCAGTCCTATAAGGCGGCTCTCATTTTTAGCCAGAGACCTTGCAAGAGCATTGGGCTTGTAGTCCGTCTCCTTGATTATTTCCAGGACTCTTTTGCTGGTCTCCTCCGATACTTTGGAGGTATTGCCATTGATGACATTGGATACGGTAGCGGTACTGACTCCCGCCATCTTGGCTATTGTCTTTAAATTCATCCGAGTATCTCCTTCAGTGCTCCCTTCAGGGTCTCATCAAGTTCAGTCCCCTCCAGCGCACGTCTGAATTCATCTATACTTTCACTTTCATGATAAACATCAAAACAGCGTTCCTTTTGAAGCGTACTGATCCACGCTCTGTCCAGTATTTCAAATATCCTGCTCTCCACAGGATTGCTCCCCTTCCTAATACCGCTGATCCGAACACTTCTGTCCACATCTACGGCATCCTCGGGAAGGATCACCGTCACAGTCCTCATTTTATCGTCGTAGTTAACCTTATATCCCTCATCGCCGTATGTAGCTGAGAGTTTTTTCTTATCACACTCAACTCCATAAAGTATGATCTCATACTCTCTCCTGTCCGGGATAAGAGACAGATCACCATCCGCCGCATATATAGTTACTATAGCATCTCCATCCGCCGATATCTCAAGTTCAAAAGTAGTGGTGACTTTATGTCCGGATTCGTACTCCATAGTAAGGCCGTCATCCTCATAAAGGGTAAAACTTCCATCACTGCCATAACCCGCAAGGATACAGAGTTTGCGCGGATTCTCCGTCGCACGGGACCCATCTGCTGCCAAAGGAACAATACCTCCGCTTTTCAAAAGAACGGGGATATCATCAATACCTCGATACAGATTCATCCTACGTCCGCCCTCATAGATAGTTCCCGAAAAGATATCATAATATCTTCCCTCCGGGATATACATGTTGGCAGAAGCCATGCGAAGTTCATGATCCGACGGTGCCGTGATCGCGCCAACCAGAAGCTCGGTACCAAAGGTATACTCTCCCTCAACCTTATATGCTTCGCCGATGTGAGGGCATATGTAGTATATCGGCTCGCAAAGCATCCGTCCCTCCACATGGGCAAGATAATTCATAGAATACAGATAAGGTATCAGTCGATGGCGAAGCCTCATATACCTGCCAATGATATCACGATAAGGCCTATCCAGCGTCCAAGGTTCCTTGTTGAAAAAGGGACTGCAACTACTATGAAGTCGCATTATCGGCGAAAACACACCAAACTGTACCCAACGGGTAAGACGCTCGTCATCCCGATCTCCCAACATATGACCGCCTATATCGTGACTCCACTGACCGTATCCGATATTGGAAGCAGTGGATGTGAAGAACGGCTGAAAGTTCAGGCTTTTCCATGTGGCATGAGTATCACCGGAAAAACCGACCGGATATCTGTGACTTCCGGGCCCGGCGTATCTGGAAAAGATCATGGCACGTCTGCCCCTGTCCCTTTGATCTTCAAAATGGTAGTGATTGAGGAGGAATAGAGGGTCCACATCTCCCTCACATCCTGTTCCCTGCTGCCAGTCTATCCACCAGAAATCAACTCCGGCTTTTTCATAGGGATGCATTACCTTGTCAAAATATGTCTCTCTAAATCTTCTATCGGAAAAGTCAAATTCAATACTCTTTTTCGAAGCCGGATCCACGCCCATGTCCCGTGCAACTTCAGGATACATATCCTCGAAGGCTCTGATCCCGTCTGCCGGATGAAGATTTAGCGTAACCGCAAGACCTCTGTCCTTGAGTTCAGCCAAAAAACCATCAGGATCCGGAAACAGTTCCCTGTTCCATGAAAATCCGGTCCAGCCTGTACCGTACTCCGGATCCACCTCAGTGACATGCCAGTCCATATCCAAAACAGCCACCGCCAGTGGGATATCCTCCTCGTCAAATTCATCAAGCAGCCGCCGGTAACTATCAGCCGAATATCTGTAATATCTGCTCCACCAATTACCGAGAGCATATCTTGGGATCATCGGTGTCTTGCCGCATAAAGAAAAGAAATCCGATAGTCCGGCTCTAAAATCCTGTCCGTAACCAAAGAAGTAAATATCAAGTCCGTCAGCTTTTCTGGAAGCAAAACCACCCTCTGTTTCAATTGCACTTCTGCTATCGTCCAGTACTGCGTAACCGTCCTGACCAAAAATACCGTTATCAAGTCTCACATAGCCATCCGTCTCATCGAGAGTCCTGGCCGTTCCAAAAAGATTTTTATCTGAATTACCGTAAACCACACTGTAATGCCAGGTAGTCCCCATGGATCTGACATCTACCATCAAACCCTGGGGTGAAAACTCTCTGCCATCATATCTAAGAAGAAGATCTCCGGTATCAATAACTTCCCATGTATCTTCCGTGTAATGCCTGTAATCCGGATCATCAAAGTCTCTGCAGACTACCATCTGCGTTTTCTCATCTGTAAAAAGTCCGCTATCAGACCACTCAAGCCTGATAAGACGGCCGGTAATGGCTGTTATCCTGTATTTTTCTCCGGTGATCATATCTGTCCTCTCCCACAAAATCAACTTCCCTTTTTATGCAAGGAAACCTATACGATCAAGGATTATTCACACAAAAAGGGTATCCGCCCGTAAAAGCGAACACCCAAAACCAAAGTCATATTATCATCTTTTTTTGTATTATGCAAGAAAAAGTTTTGAAATCTGCTTAGTAAAAGTTCGGACTTGAAATCCCCCACGCTCTGATGTAGTATGGATTCTGTTCGTAAAACATGCAGAAGAAAGAATACTACTATGTCAAAAAACAAGCTTTGGACAAGAGATTTTACGATAATAACTTTAGGCTCGGCCGTATCCATGCTGGGCAATTCACTTTCATCCTTTGCCATGAACCTGTTGGTTCTTGACTACACCGGATCTACACTGCTTTATGCTCTGTATATCGCCATGTATACCCTGCCTCAGATCATTGTTCCCATCTTTTCGGGCGCACTCCTTGATCGTTTCTCCAGAAAAAGGACGATCTACACCCTGGATTTCATCAGCGGAGGTCTTTTTCTCTTAGTAGCGATCATACTTCATCAGGGTCTTTTTTCATACGCTCTGTTTGCCATCTTCACCTTCTTGCTGGGATGTATCCAAAGCATTTATACCGTTGCATATCAGAGTTTTTACCCTCTCCTTATTACTGAGGGGAACTTTCAAAAAGCCTACTCCATCGACAGTGTTCTGGAAACCCTTACCAATATCATGGTCCCGGTTTCTGCCATCGTCTACCGTTTTTTCGGAGTTGTACCTCTTTTTCTCATTGACACCGCCAGCTTCATCTTCGCAGCCATTATGGAAATGCAGATAACAGCTGATGAAAAATATATCGAAACCCAAAAAGAAAACCGGGCCGAAAACATCAGCCATACCAAGCAGATGCTTCTGGATACCCGGGAGGGATTTGCCTATCTCAAGTCCGAAAAAGGACTTTTAATGATCGCCATATACTTCTTTTTTACAGCTATCACCACCGGAAGCAACTCCGTTCTCGTACTTCCCTGGTTCCGAGGCGCCTTCAATAACGGCGAGTTTATCTACATGCTGGTTGGCGGTATGATGGTGCTTGGCCGAAGCATCGGCGGGGGCATCCACTACAAGACCGTTATTCCCGAAAAAAAGAGATATACAGTCGCCATGGCAGTATATATCACTATCAACATCATAGGTGCGGTCTACCTTTATCTCCCCATTCCTGCCATGATGGCACTCTGCTTCATAGACGGGATCGGAGGAGTCAGCAGTTATACCATAAGAATATCCGCCACGCAATCATACGTGCCGGATGAGAAAAAAGGCCGATTTAACGGCGCCTTTAATATGCTTTGGACAGTGGGAATGCTGGCAGGAGAAGGACTGGCCGGAGGACTTTCGGTTATCCTTCCGGACAGAGCCATCATCTCCATAGTCATGACTATGTGCCTTATTGCAGCATTCGTATTTATCGGTGGCGGCAAAAAACATGTTGAAGCCATCTATAACAGGGCAAAATAACCCAATCGAGGCCAGAGTTTAGTTATCCTGTGAACGCCCCAGCCCTTCAAGGTAATCACCCATCTTTTTCTCATAGCCCAGCTCTCCCGGGTTATAGAACTTTCTTCCCAAAAGTTCATCGGGAAGATACTGCTGTTCCACAAAGTGGCCGGGATAATCATGAGCGTATTTATACCCCGGAGCCTGACCCTCACCATAGGAATCAGCATGGATATTCATAAGATGCCTGGGCACTCTGCCCGGGCTTTCCTTTTCTACAGTCGCAAGTGCATCATTGATTGCAAGATAGGATGAGTTGCTCTTGGGAGCGCAGGCAACATATACCGCAGCCTGAGAAAGCACGATCCTGCTTTCCGGAAGTCCCAGTCTCTCACATGCCTGTGCAGCAGAGGTAGCTACTACCAATGCCATGGGATCGGCGTTGCCCACATCCTCTGAAGCGCAGATCATGATCCTCCTGGCGATGAACTTGATATCCTCACCTGCATAGAGCATCCTGGCAAGGTAGTAAACCGCAGCATCAGGATCTGAACCTCTCATGCTTTTAATGAATGCTGAGATGATATCGTAGTGGCTGTCACCCTTTTTATCATAATCGAGAACCCGTCTCTGAATACACTCGGAAGCAACCTCCAGAGTTATATGGATCCTTTTGTCCGAATCCGGACTTGTGGTAAGGACTGCAAGTTCCAGAGCATTAAGTGCACGCCTTGCATCTCCTCCTGCCATATCCGCCAAAAAGTCCAGTGCATCATCATCAATATAGGCATTGTATACGCCCATGCCCTTTTTTTCATCTGAAATAGCCCTCTGCAAAAGGGATCTGATATCCTCAGCAGAAAGAGGATACAATTCAAAGACGATGGATCTGGAAACAAGAGCGCTGTTGACCTCAAAATAAGGGCTTTCGGTGGTGGCTCCTATGAGAATTATAGTGCCGTCCTCAACATGAGGAAGAAGGAAATCCTGCTGTGCCTTATTAAAACGGTGGATTTCATCTATAAACAGAATAGTCCGACGACCATACATGCCATAGGTATCACGGGCCTTTTTTACAGCATCCTCCATATCTTTTTTTCCGGAGGTCGTTGCGTTGATCTGGGAAAACTCTGCCTTGGTGGTTTTCGCTATAACCTTGGCAAGGGTTGTCTTTCCGGTTCCCGGAGGTCCGTAAAAGATTACAGAGGAAAGCTTATCCGCAGCAATAGCCCGGTAAAGCATCTTGTCTTTGCCAATAATATGCTGCTGACCCACGATCTCGTCCAGTGATTCCGGACGAAGCCTGCTGGCAAGAGGTGACTCCTTATCTCCCCTCTGATATGACATATATTCGAAAATATCCATCAGTTTTCCTCCTGCATGGAATACTCCGTGTCCTCATCTATCATATGAAGCATGATGTCCGCAAAAGTAGGATCGAACTGGCTTCCCTTACCGTTTTCAATCTCAGAGCGAACCTTTTCCTGAGGCAAATAACTTCTGTAACTTCTGTTGGAAGTCATGGCATCATAGGCATCTGCAACGGCGATTATCCGGGCCACCTCAGGGATCTCCTCCCCCTTAAGGCCATCCGGATATCCTCTGCCGTCGTATCTCTCATGATGCCAATGAGCGCCGGCAGAAATATTGGGCATTGACGTAATGTTTGACAAAATAGATGCACCGATGACCGGATGGTTCTTGATGATGGCAAATTCCTCATCCGTAAGTTTTCTGGGCATACGGATTATCTCATCCGGAACACCGATCTTACCGATGTCATGAAGGAGTCCGATCAGGTATATATTCTGCTGCTCTTCCTCACTGTATCCGAATCTCTTTGCGATCTCCATAGAGTATTTTGCAACTCGGCGGGAATGACCATTGGTATACTCGTCTTTGGCATCGATAGTACCGGACAAAGTCTGAACAATCTCCAAACTCATAGAACGGATCTTTTTCTCAGACTCGTGAACCTCTGCAGTCTTGATCTCAACCTCTTCCGCAAGATGATCTCTCAGGCGATGCAGTTCGATGATATTGGAAACACGAAGCTTTACCACCTCCGGCAAAAAAGGTTTTCTTATAAAATCACTGCCTCCGGTACGAAGGGCAGAAACCTCCATGCTCTTGTCCTCGTCTCCCGTCAAAAAGATAACCGGAACTTCCTTGCAGGTCTCGATCTGTCTAAGCTGAGTAAAAGTCTCAAAACCATCCATGCCCGGCATCTTGATATCCAAAAGAACCAGATCCGGAACACTTTCACGAAGAAAATCAAGTGCCTCCTCTCCGGAGCCCACAGAATGTATCTCGTACAGATCCCTGAGGATATTCTCCAAAAGAGTTCGCATTATGTGATCATCATCAACTAACAAAATATCTGTCATAGTTTTTTCCTTTTTGAGAAAAACAGGTAGCATAAGCTACCTGTTTTGATAATACCCTATATCTGAGAAAGTCTGGCTTCAATCCTATCAAGGACATCAGCAGGTACAGTACCGTCAGCATGCAAGTCCGAAATACGACTTTCGGAAGCCTGAAGTGCCGTAACATCGAGCCATGTCCCCTTATGAAACTCCTCATCAAATATTGCAAAAACTTCCCTGTTTGAAAGAAGCTCTCTAAGTGTACTGTTTGAATAATCCATGGAACTACACTCTCTTAAGATACTCTCCTGTTCTGGTGTCGATAAGAAGCATATCCCCTGTATTAACAAAGAGGGGAACCATGATCTGTGCGCCGGTCTCTACGATAGCAGGCTTGGTTGCTCCTGTAGCTGTATCTCCCTTAACTCCGGGCTCTGTCTCTGTTACCTCAAGAGTAACATTGAGCGGGGGCTCTACTGAGAATACCTCTCCGTTGTGTGAGCAAACCTTAACAGTTTCATTTTCCTTAACGAACTTAAGAGCGTCACCGATCTGATCAGCTGAAAGAGCGATCTGGTCATATGTCTCTGCATCCATGAAGTTGAACAGATCTCCATCGCTGTAAAGATACTGCATATCCTTACGCTCGATACGAGCCTGATTGAACTTCTCAGTAGGACGGAAAGACTTCTCTATAACGCCTCCGTTCTTGATGTTCTTAAGCTTGGTACGAACGAAGGCCGCACCCTTACCGGGCTTAACATGCTGAAACTCGATGATCTGATAAATATTGCCCTCGAACTCGATAGTTACACCGTTTTTAAAATCTCCGGCTGTGACCATAAAAATCCTCCTTTAATGAGAGCAGGTCTGATGTAAGACATGCCCTGTTATTTACATATTCACACAAAATACCGCATTATTTTACACGAAAACCTCCAAAAGGTCAAGCAAAAGCTAAAGATTATCTTGCCTTTTTCATCGGATTTCGGTAAAATGTCATTGTTGCACCTCCACTAGTTGATCGAGGTTTTTATGGATAACAAAATACTTCTTATAGCAAGTAAGCAAAGCTTCATGGTCAATGCCATCACTAAAAGTCTTGTTGGTGCCGGCTATGATGTAACATACAAAGCTCCCGTTATGCCCAAGGGCCAGTCCTTTTCCAAGGACGAACTCCCCCGCATTATCCTCTTTTATCTGGAGGAGGATGTGGATGAGATGTCCAAGGCTCTCGTTCTTTTCAAGGACATAGCTACCGAGGACGACGGCGAGACCAAACTTTTTCTTATTGGTAATACCGAGGAGATTGAATCTGCCGGCAAGATCCTTACGGATGATGTACTGACAGATACTTTTCTTCGTCCTCTCAATGTCAAGCAGCTTGCTGACAGACTTACCGAGCTTTCCGAGATGGAATCTGCGGAAGCTAACCGCAAGCGCAATATCCTTGTAGTTGACGACGACGGCACCATGCTCCGTACTCTCAAGCTCTGGCTTTCTGACAGATACAGGGTTTATATGGCCAACTCCGGCATGAATGCCATTACACTTTTGGCTAGAAACCCCGTAGATCTCATTCTTCTTGATTATGAGATGCCAGTGGCTAACGGTCCCCAGGTGCTGGAGATGATCCGCAGCGAGGAGACCACCAGACACACACCGGTTATGTTCCTTACTGCTAAAAATGACAAGGAATCTGTGGTTTCGGTTATGTCACTTAAGCCGGAGAAATATTTGCTCAAAACTATGCCTCCGGATCAGCTGCTTGAGGCTATCGAGGATTTCTTTGCTTCCAAGGAGCCTACAAAGGCAAGTACATATAGGCCGGAGTAAAATCCGGAATGCGGATATGGTGGATTTCACGACCAGCGAACTTGCTTCGCTGGTAGGCAGACACGCAAGGTGATAATCTGTGTGGCTGCCTTAGGTTTTTTGTATAGGCGGATATGGTGGAATTGGCAGACACGCAAGATTTAGGTTCTTGTGCTTCCGGCGTGAGGGTTCAAGTCCCTCTATCCGCATAAAAAAGCAGGACACACGGTCCTGCTTTTTTTATGCGCACAGGGTCCTTCGGACCCTGGTTCAAGATCTCCTCGACGCTTCGCGTCACATCTGATACTTAAGTCAAGACTCGCTCGCGAGTCTTGCGCGCCGGATTCGGGTCTGCTTCAGCAGACAAATTCCTGTCCGAATCCGTGCGCATCCTCGCGGAGCGTTTAAC
>JAEELH010000135.1 GCA_016288825.1 Lachnospiraceae bacterium
ACCGGAGCGGTGTAGTACCCGTAGCGACCCTCGTTTGTGGTCGTTACTTAGATGGCACGTAAGTGGCATCTTATGTAACGTGACCAACAAACAAGGAGCGAAAGCGTGTCGCCAAGGGTACTATACCGTCCGGTGCGTTTTTAGTATTACTAAATATAATATACTAATAATTATGCTCGAAGATTCTTTTGTGCAGTTGACAGCATAAGTTTGATTCGGTTCAGCTGGTTGACTTCGGATGCGCCGGGGTCATAATCGATAGCTACGATGTTGGCCGTAGGATTCTCCTTGCGGATTTCCTTGATAACACCTTTACCGACTACATGGTTGGGCAGACATCCAAAAGGCTGGATACATACTATATTGCCAACGCCCTCATCGATAAGCTCCAGCATCTCACCTGTCAGGAACCATCCCTCACCTGTCTGGTTGCCGATGGATACGATGGGCTTAGCTCGCTGGGCTGTATCTGTGATATAAGCAGGAGGATCAAAGTGTACACTTCTTTCGAATTCCTCGCGGGCAGCACTTCTAAGCCATTCAAAGGCCTTGATACCAAGGTTGGAAAGATTACGTGACTTCTTGCTGGCACCAAGATATTTGTGTTTGAAGTTGGTATTGTAGAAGCAGTAAAGCAGGAAGTCGGTAAGGTCGGGTACAACTGCCTCAGCCCCTTCTTCTTCGAGTAGCTCTGCCAGATGGTTATTGGCAGCGGGAAGGAACTTCACAAGGATCTCTCCCACGATTCCAACCCTGGGCTTTTTCTCGTCCGAAATCGGAATTGAATCAAAGTCTTTTATTATGTCTTGGCATAACCTTTTGTATTTTTTATGTGAGATAAGTCCGGGTTTTGACAAAAAGTCAAGTACGATGGCTTTCCACTTTTCGTGCATTGCATCGGTTTCTCCGGGATGGATCTCGTAAGGCCTCATGCGGAGGGTACATCTCATAAAGATATCGCCAAAAATGAGGGCATAAAGACCGTGCTGGATGAGGGTAGGAGTATACTTGAATCCCGGATTATGCTCCAAACCGGAGAGGTTCATGGAGATAACGGGGATGTCAGGATATCCTGCCTTTTCCAAAGCACGACGTATGAATCCGATATAGTTGCTGGCGCGGCAGCCACCACCAGTCTGAGTAATGATAACTGCGGTGCGGTCAAGATCATAATCACCGGACTTGATGGCGCTCATGATCTGGCCAACAACAAGAAGTGAAGGATAGCATGCGTCATTATTAACGTATTTAAGTCCAACATCGACACACTTTCTTGCAGGAATGTCGGGAACCACAATATTATATCCGGCTGCGGACATGGCAGGTCCGATAAGGTCAAAGTGGATGGGTGACATCTGAGGGCAGAGAATAGTGTATTCTTTGCGCATCTTTTTTGTAAACATAACCCTGTCGTAATTGGCAGGTGAGATCTCTCTGGCTTTTTTCTGCTTCTCTCTGACTCTGATGGCTGCAAGAAGAGAGCGTACTCTGATCCTTGCCGCCCCAAGGTTGTTGACCTCGTCAATTTTCAGACATGTATATATCTTGCCGGAGCCGGTAAGAATGTCGGAAACACAGTCAGTGGTAACGGCATCGAGACCACAGCCAAAGGAATTGAGCTGGATAACATCAAGATGCTCAGTCTTTTTAGCATAGTTTGCGGCTGCATACATACGGGAGTGGAACATCCACTGGTCCATAACGATAAGGGGACGCTCGATCTGTCCAAGATGGGAAATGGAATCCTCTGTAAGCACAGCCATGCCGTAGGAGGTTATCAACTCCGGAATGCCATGATTGATCTCGGGATCAATGTGGTAAGGACGTCCACAGAGAACGATACCGCGTCTGTTATTGTCCTCAAGCCACTTCAGAACTTCCTCACCCTTGTCCTCCATGTCTGTACGGAACTCATTTTGTGCGATCCAACCTTCATGAGCGGCAGCAATAACCTCGTCTGTGGGAATCTCAAACTCTTTCCAGAAGACATTGGCAAGCTGCTCAGTAAGTACGGATTCGGATGAAAAAGCCATGAAGGGATTCAGGAATCGTACAGCTCCGGTAGTGATAGCATCTACGTTATTTTTGATGTTTTCTGCGTATGAAGTTACTATAGGGCAGTTATAGTGGTTGTTGGAATCAGGGAACTCATCACGCTCATAAGGAATGCAGGGGTAGAAGATAAAGTCTACTCCGTTGTCAATGAGCCACTGAACGTGCCCATGAGCAAGCTTGGCAGGATAGCACTCTGACTCGCTGGGGATGGAGTCTATTCCCAACTCATAGATCTTGCGCGATGAGCGGGGTGAGAGGACTACCGAGAAGCCCAGTTTTGTGAAAAATGTAGCCCAGAAGGGATAATTCTCATATATATTGAGTACACGAGGAATTCCGACGGTTCCTCTTTTTGCCTCACTTGAGGTAAGAAGTTTATATGAAAAAAGCTTCTTATACTTGTAATCGTAAAGGTTGGGTATCTCTTCCTTTTTAGTTTCAATACCAAGTCCGCGCTCACATCTGTTGCCAGTGATAAAGCGACGGTTTTCATCGAACTGATTGATGGTAAGAAGGCAGTGGTTGTTGCATTTGGGACATCTCGTCAGGCTTGTTTCGAAGGTAAGCGTGAGGATCTTGTCCATGGGAAGCATGGTAGTGGAAGGTGTATCAGCGTAGCGCTCTCTGGCAATAAGAGCTGCACCGAAAGCACCCATGATACCTGCGATATCAGGGCGTGTTGCATGAACTCCCGAGATCTTTTCAAAAGCACGGAGAACTGCGTTGTTATAAAAGGTTCCGCCCTGAACCACTACATTGTTGCCCAGATCGCTGGCATCTGAAAGTTTGATGACCTTGAAAAGGGCATTTTTGATAACAGAATAAGCCAGACCGGAAGAAATATCTGCTACTGAAGCACCTTCCTTCTGAGCCTGCTTGACTTTTGAGTTCATGAAAACAGTACATCTTGTACCAAGGTCAATAGGATGCTTTGCAAAAAGAGCCTCATTGGCAAAATCCTGTACCGAGAAATTAAGAGATTTTGCAAAGGTTTCGATAAAGGAACCACAGCCTGAAGAGCATGCTTCATTAAGCTGGACAGAGTCTACAGTCTGGTCCTTGATCTTGATGCATTTCATGTCCTGACCGCCGATATCGAGGATACAATCAACACCCGGATCAAAGTAAGCTGCAGCATAGTAGTGAGCAACAGTCTCAACCTCACCGTCGTCAAGTTCGAAAGCGGACTTTAATAGAGCCTCGCCGTAACCGGTAGAGCATGAATGTACGATTTCGGAATCAGAAGGCAGCTTTTCGCTAATTTCCTTCATTGCGCGGATCGCGGTCATAAGGGGACTTCCGTTGTTGTTGTCATAGAATGAATATAAAAGACTTCCGTCTTCACCAACCACAGCAACCTTGGTAGTTGTACTTCCGGCATCGATCCCGAGGAAGCATTTGCCGTGGTAGCTTGCAAGGTCACCTGTAGGAACATGACTTTTGGCATGTCTGTCTGTAAATTCACGATACTCGTCATCATTGGCAAAAAGAGGTTCCATCCTGGCAACCTCAAATTCCATATGAAGCTCGCCGGAGAGTCGTTGCTCTATGTCCGAAAGCGGATATGCTATCTCTTCCTTGTAGTTGAGTGCTGAACCGATAGCTGCAAAAAGGTGTGAATTCTCCGGGATGATAGTATGCTCATCATCAAGTTTGAGAGTTCTGATAAAGGCAGAGCGAAGCTGATCCAAAAAGTGGAGAGGACCTCCAAGAAAAGCAACGTGACCTCTGATTGGTTTACCGCAGGCAAGTCCGGAAATTGTCTGATTTACAACTGCCTGGAAGATGGAGGCAGAAAGATCCTCACGGGTAGCACCCTCGTTGATAAGGGGTTGGATATCTGTTTTGGCAAAAACTCCGCATCTTGCAGCAATGGGATAAATTGCCTTGTAGTCCTTTGCATATTCGTTGAGTCCTGACGCATCTGTCTGGATAAGAGAGGCCATTTGGTCGATAAAAGAACCTGTACCTCCGGCACAGATACCATTCATACGCTGCTCAACATTGCCACCTTCAAAGTAGATGATCTTGGCATCCTCGCCACCCAGCTCGATGGCAACATCTGTCTGGGGAGAGTTGTCCTGAAGGGCTGTGGATACAGCGATAACCTCCTGAGTAAAAGGAATCTCCAGGTGATTAGCAAGAGTAAGACCGCCCGATCCGGTGATCATGGGATGAACGGTGACGTCACCGGCAGTTTCTTTTGCTTTTGTAACCAGTGAGAGGAGAGTCTCTCTGATATTTGCAAAATGTCTTTCGTAGTCAGAAAAAATAAGCTTGTCCTCATCATCAAGGAGGGCAACCTTAACTGTAGTTGAACCGATATCTATTCCAAGTTTGTAAATGAGTTTTTCCATTAAATCCTCCAATTAGTTAATCGAAATGACGCAAAGATTATATAATAAGGTAAATATCAAAACAAGCGAGAAAATATCACAAAAAATTGTTGACTTAAGAGCAAGAATCTAGTAGAATACTTTTTGTTCGTCAGGACATGGGGTCTTAGCTCAGCTGGGAGAGCATCTGCCTTACAAGCAGAGGGTCATAGGTTCGAGCCCTATAGGCCCCATTTGCGCAGAGCTTCGTATCTGCGTACACCATGTTTCCGAGCGCAAATGTGGCGGCGGCTGCGGTGCAGCCGATGGAAAGAACCTGCTTCGCAGGCAGAGTTGCGCAGAGCTTCGTATCTGCGTACACCATGTTTCCGAGCGCAAATGTGGCGGCGGCTGCGGTGCAGCCGATGGAAAGAACCTGCTTCGCAGGCAGAGTTGCGCAGATTATTCTGTGTGTAATTTATTATTTATTTGGCGAGATAG
>JAEELH010000136.1 GCA_016288825.1 Lachnospiraceae bacterium
ATGTTGCTCCCGCGGAGCCTGATGAGTCACCTACAGTGGCCGAGGCTGTAGCACAGGAGAATATGATGGAAGATGTTGCGGAACTTATGGCAGAGGAGTCCCTCTCCAAGTCTGTTGAGGAGATCAACCCCGAGGCTCCGGAAGTGCCGGATGTACCGGAAGTTCCTGAAAAACCGGAAACACCTGAGACGGCAGTTATACCCGAGGTTACTGTGTTACCTGAAATACAGCAGGTTACCTTTGAGCAGCAGCCTCAGCCGCAGCCTCAGGCTACATATCAGCAACCCCAGCCGCAGCCCCAGGCTACGTATCAGCAGCCTCAGCAGGCCCAGACTACGTATCAGCAGCCTCAGCAGGCCCAGACTACGTATCAGCAGCAGGGATACCAGCAGCCCCAGGGTGCGTATCACCAGAGCGCACCGGCAGAAAAGAAGCCTGTAAGCAAGGGCCTGATCATCGGTATAGTAATACTTGTTCTGGCTATTATCGGCGGTTTTGTAGCATTCATGCTCTTCAGTAACAGGAAGTCATCCATCGATGTGACTGAGTATTACACCATTTACTTTGACGGAACGGAGCCTGAGGGTTATGCCAGCGCTGAGTTTGATTCGGATAAGTTTATCGAGGATAACAAAGACAAGATCCGTTCTAAGAAGGCATCCAAAAAGGCCAGTGAAGAGGATATTGCCATTGAGTTCATAAGGGATTGTGATCTTGATTCCTATAGCCTTGATAAGTCCGATGGTCTTTCCAACGGTGATGAGGTTATTCTTCATGTAGACATTGATGCTGAAACTGCTCTTAAGGACTACAATGTCAAGCTCACCTGCGATGATGTGAAAAAGAAGGTCGAGGGCCTCAGCTATTATATTACCAAGACTTCGCAGCTGACGGATCAGATGCTTTCGGAAATGAAAAATATTGCTGAGAGCGAGCTTGCAGCATGCATAGACAGCAGTTTTACTTCTTATGCTACCGATTCAAGATATGAGTTCCTGGGAACCTACATCCTTTATCCGAAAAAGGACTCAGGCTATACTACTAACAGAGTTGTCCTTGTTCACAAGTATTCTGTAGCACTTACCGACCTGGATTGGTCAGGTGTTCAGGATGCGTATTGGTATACCTTGTTTGATGATGTAATGGTAGACAATGAGGGTACCTTTAACTTTGACGGAACATCATTTCAGACTCCCAAGACCTACGGCGATTACTTCTATGTACAGTCAGAACCTGAAAACAACTGGTGGGGATCTTATTTCTATTTCTATGGTACACAGACTCTTAACGAGCTTTATGAGAGACAGGTTCTTTATTACATGGAGAGCTATGAGCATGATGATGCCGTAACTGATATGCCCGGAAGTCTTGTTACCGGACCGATCTCAACTCCCCGTGAAGAGGAGGAAGAGGATCCCGAAGAAACCGAAACGGATGATGCAGAAGAGGCTACAGGCGAATACGACGGTATTCTGATCCCGGACATCCTTGATCGCAAACTTACCAAGGATGAGATCGAGGAAATGGATTATGATGATATCCAGACTGTTCTTAACGATCTCAACGCCATCTGCGGATATGTATTTACAAAAAAGACTGAGCTTAATGATTATTATGCGAAGTTTGACTGGTATACACCCGAAGAGGGAAACAAGGCCAATGAAAAGGTCCTTGGAAAGATTGGTTATAAAAACTATCAGGCCCTTACCAAGGAAAGAAAAAGGCGTGACGACGGAGAATAATGATCAGGGCTGTGTTTTAAGTTAAATAATGATAACGGCCGGTTCTTGTTAAAGGGCCGGCCATATTTCTGTAACGATATGAAAGGAGAGGCAATGTCACTCGAAGTAAAGGAACTTTTCAAAAAATACGGAGATAAGGTGGTTGTGGACAATGTCAGCTTTTCCATGCCCGGCCCGGGAGTATATGCACTTCTCGGAACTAACGGAGCGGGAAAGACCACATCCATAAGGATGATCCTTGGCATGCTTGAAAAGGACGGAGGAAGTGTGACCTGGGAGGGCAAGCCCCTTAATTTTGACACCTGCAATATCGGATATCTGGCAGAGGAACGCGGACTTTATCCTAAGTACAGCCTTATGGATCAGCTCAGGTATTTCGGCGAGCTGAGAGGCGTTGATAGGAAGACGGTGGATGAGCGTATCAAATATTGGGCTGAGCGTCTTGCTGTAGAGGAATATATATATCAGAAAAAGGGTAAAAAACAGCAGAGCCCGGATCAGCTTTCCAAAGGAAATCAGCAGAAGATCCAATTTCTTATCGCCATGATATCGGATCCCCAGCTTCTGGTACTTGACGAGCCTTTTTCCGGTCTTGATCCTGTAAATACCGACCTTCTTAAGGGTCTTGTAAGAGAACAGATCGCAGCAGGAAAGTACATCATAATGTCAAGCCATCAGATGGAGGCGGTAGAGGAATTTTGTACGGATATTACCATCCTTCATCGTTCAAAGGTTGTTGTATCCGGCAATCTTAATGAGATAAAAAAAGCCAGCGGAAGAGTAAATTTACGACTCAAGGTTGAGCATGATATCTCATCTTTTATCAGGGATGCGGGAGTTGAACTTATTACGGAAAAGGAGTACGAATACGTACTTAAAGTAACTGGAGATGATCAGGCCAACGGACTCCTTAAGAGTCTTATTGCAGCCGGTATACCTATCGTTAAGTTTGATCTCAGTGAGCTTTCACTCCATGAGATATTTGTAAATGCTGTAGGTGATGAAGCGAAGGAGGTTCAGGAATGAATGACGCGGAAAACATTTACAGTATAAGGGGAATAGAGAAGGTCTTTTTGTTCACCGTCAGGCAGACCTTTAAGAACAGGGGATATCTGCTCTCATTTATCCTCTTTGTCCTCGTATTTACTCTTATGGGCCCTATACAGTATGCCAGCAGTCAGGCAGGACGGGGAGCAGCAGAGAAAAGCATGTCAAAAGATGTTGAAATTTCAGATGTTGAAAACGTTTTTGTCTGTGATCAGACAGGTATCTTGGATGAAAGTGTGTCCGATTTAGGATCTGTTGATGGAAATGTAAGTTTTGTTTCTGATGAGAGTGTGGTCAGTGACAGCCTTGGTAAAAATGATATTGTTATAGTCATCAAAACCAATGAAACCGGTTTTATTATCAATGGTATTATTTCGGACTCATCTGATATCTCAAATGACACGCTGGATGTAGTTACATCTGAGTTGCAGAGTATCTTTGATGACACAAGAATGAAAAAGAGCGGGATATCTGAGAGTGATATTGAACTGATCTACTCAGGTGTTTCGGTAGATGATCCCGTTAAGGAGAGTGATCTTTACGTAAATAAAGATGGCGGCAAAGGAAAGGAGAATAAGATACAAAGCGGAAGCTACGGACTGTATATGCTGGGCTTTGCAATGGTGGTCTTTATTGTTATCTCCATGTCTTCTTCATATATCATTACTTCCGTTACAGAAGAAAAGCAGTCAAAGCTTGTGGAGACATTGCTTGTAAGTGTACGTCCCATGGCGCTCCTTATGGGTAAGGTTGTGGGAATGATGAGTTACGTTGTTCTTGTTATTATCTGCGGTGCCATTGGTTCTACCTTATCTTCTTATCTGATGGAGCGTTTTCTGGGTATAGATAAGTCAAACTACGGTGGCAGCAGTTATGATTTTTCCATATTCACAAGTTTCGGTATAGTTAATACCCTTTTCCTGGTACTGTCCATCCTATTGGCATTCCTGCTTTTTGGAATGGTATCCGGTCTTTTTGGAAGTACTTGCAATAAGACAGAAGATATCCAGGTGGCAACAGGTAATGTAATGACGGTGGCAATGGTTGGATATTTTTCGGCCATGGTTATTGGTTTTATGGATAACGATACTGTCAATCTTTTGGCAGCTCTTATTCCGCCTTTTTCATTCTTTACAGCTCCGGTTGCATTTTTGGGCGGTAGGATAAGCGGTGTGATTCTCGCTGTGGCATATGTGATACAGCTGGTGGTGATCGTTATCGTACTTCGTGTTTCTGCAAAAGTATATCGTTTGCTTTTACTTAACGGAAACACGGTTCCGGGTATCAAGAGCGTGCTTGAATCAGTAAAGGGGGCGTAAGATGTTCAGAAATTTCCATAAGGTATTTAGGTTTACCTTTAAAAACCAGTTCACAACCCCCGGATATATCAGAGCTACCATTGTTGTCGGTTTGCTGCTCTTTGGTATTACGGTTGCGGTATTTGTTCTTCCCAGTATGATTGCAAAGGATGAGGAGACAGACTCCCTTGCAAGCTGCGGAGCTGACAGGATCTATGTTGTAAATGAAGTATCGCCGGATTCGGATCTGAATGGATTGAATCTTCTGGGGATTGAAGGATATACGGATATTGAGTATATATACAGTAATTCGATAGATGAGGCTCTTAGTACGATATCGGACCAGGGTGAAGTTACAAGTCTGATAATGGACATTAAAAAGGATGATAGACACCTGACTCTTGCAATGATAGTCCCGGATTCATCTCTTCTCGGTAAGGATCAAGCCGAAAACTACGGAGATTTTGCAGTTCAGGCAGGAGCCTCTTTTGTAATAGGTGCTGCGGGAATCAATTCCGAAAACCTGGTCCTGGCTTTGGCTGAAAGTGAGTATGATGTCTATAATGTATCCGGTTATATGGCCGGAGAAGATATTTATGCCGACGAGGAGATGATGGAAGAGAAGAGTAACAGTGAGATCCTGCCCATGTTTAACATGATCCTTACTTATGTTACGATCTTCATTATTTACATGGTCATTATCCTGTACGGCAACAGTATCCTTCAGAACATCGTTTTGGAAAAGACATCAAAGCTTATGGATACCATGCTTATCTCAGTTTCGCCTCAGGCTATGATCTTTGGGAAGATGATGGGAATTCTGCTTACGGGAATAATCCAGCTTTTGATCTGGCTCGCAGCTGTGGTTTTGGGATTTGTGACCGGAGCAACGCTTTACGGAAGCCTTTTTGACGGAGCAAACGTACCTGTAGTGACCTTCCTTTTGAGTTTTGCCGAGCTTGGCATCTTTAAGCCGGTCAATGTGATCCTTGGCATTCTGGCACTGGTAATGGGAGTTGTTCTATATTCTTCCATGGCGGCCATTGCAGGGGCGATCTCAAGCAGCAGAGAAGAGGCTTCCAGCAATCAGGGGTTGTTTATCGTGATACTTGTGGTTTGCTTTTACCTGGTCCTTATCAATGGACTTACTGCGGCTGAAGCACCCACCTGGCTTTATCTCTTGCCTTTCACATCAGCCATGGTCCTTCCGTCGGTTATCTGTACCGGCTCAATAAGTATGACTGTTGCCCTGGCAGGTATGGGCATCATGCTTGTTTGTCTTGTGGTCTTCCTTGTGGTTGCAGGTCGTCTTTATAAGATGATGTCCCTTTACAAGGGCAGTCCGGTCAAGATCGGAAAGGCACTAAAGATGCTTCTGGCAGGGAGATAAAAGTAGTTTGAAAAACGAAAAGCAGCAGGATGTTTTGGTGTGCTACCCCCATTTAGATCACCCGGCTGCTTTTTTCTATTCATGTATATGGCTCCTATCGTGCATGTCACGAAGGAGATAGTATGTGTTTCTGTAATTGCGATTACGTCCGACAGTCAACAGATGTTCAATATTGTCCATCACATCTTTGTCCTTAAAAAGTTCACAAAGCCAGGGAGCATAACGTGTTCCGCTTCCTTCTTCAAGTTCTTTTACGTAGTCCGATAGCGTTTTGCCACGATTATAGCTCCTTCCGATGGTATCGGTTGCTGCATCAAGGCAGTCGGCGCAGAGCACCACGTCGATTATGGGTTTGTCCTTGGAACTTGAGGTATCAAACTCTTCCGGGTAACCCCGGGAATTGTCATACCACTTGTGGTGGCCAAGTGCTACATGGGCGTACTTTTTGGTGGATGCAAATCGTGACATCATCTCATAGCCGGTCTTTGGATGGGTCTTGATAAGGTCAAACTCCGAATCCAGAAGTTTTCTGCCGTAGATAAAGACTGTGTCGATAATGCTTATCTTACCAAAATCATGACACAACGCAGAATGGTATGCAAAGCTAAGGATCTCGTCACGGTGAGAGAGGACCTCTTCAAGTGAATCATAACCGCAAACACCGATCAGCCGCTCCGGCATCAGACGAAGCATATGACCGCAAAGACACTCCGTAATCTGTCCAACCATAAGGGAATGCACATAGGTGGGGGGATGGATAGCGGCCATGCACTGAAGGACCATATCCTCAAAGGTTATACAACTGGGGATCTCAATAAAATTGTGAATGATATCATAAAGGTACTCCAGCATAACAGTAAGAGTATTGCTGTTGGGCATACCAAAAGAGTATTTAAGTATATCACGGTAAATGTCATACAATTGATCCTTCGTTTGCTCAGGAATATTGTTTTTGTTTATTACGGTGATGTACTCCACCGGGATGATAAGACTTGTATACATCTTACCGGAAGCGTAGGAATTCATATCACGGTGAGAATAAAGTTCCATGAGACATTTTTGATAATCCTCAAGGGAGATTTTGTCTCTAAGGTATTCGATCCGTTTGAGCATCAACTCGATGCTGTATACGTCTTCTTCGCTTCCAAGGATCTCACTCAGATACTCACGTTTTTCTTCCCAAAGTTTATGCTGTTCTAATCCGCGCTTATAAAGAATATCTAACTGATCATCCGTAAAACCGGCAGCATTATTATTCTCTGCAGCCATCATATAATACTGAAGTGTCCGGAAAAGATGGTATGTCCAGTCATAGTCCGGAAGCATAGCAATGTAAAAGGGATCATTACAGATATCATACATCAGCTGAAGACGCTCAAGCTGCTTGGCGTTGGCCTCGGGATCATTTTCGATACCCTCGAAATTAGCAATACTGTATCTGGCGTTAGTTATGACGATATGGCGGCATTCTACATCTTCAATCTTTTCAAAGTTTTCTTTTTTGAGAAGATCGTAAAAATAGTCACCCAGCTGCAGACCTTTTTGTCTGTAATGATCTGCAATTTCAGGGTAGGCATGGATGCGCTTAGTCATATTCATAAGCTCATAATAGATGCCGATCTGAAGGTCCTTGCTGCGGATCTGCTCATAGAGGTCGTCATGTTCCATGGCATCTGTAACAAGACGATCGGAAACCACAGAAACCATCTGAAGGTCGAGGTTTTCGGCATTTTCTGCACATATCAGCTCATCGCTAAAGGCGAAAAGTTCCGATAATCTGGCATCATCTATGGAATCCGCTGAGATCATGGGGTACAGGATCTTGTCTAAAAACTCCCGGTTTTCTGCTGCTAGTGCACCGATCTTTTCAAAATTGTCATGTAAAAGCTGGCTGTATCCATCTGCATTACTGATATCATCAAGAGCGGGAGTAGATAAACGTCTGATCTCCTCCATCCTGCGGATGTAGTTTTCAAATTCTGTCATGTTAATCCCTCAAAGAAACAAAGATACCGCAACGGTATTATTCTATATGACTTCTGAAAATATGGCAATACGGTCTGGGTATATGATGATCAGCCGGCTGCGGATGTTACCATTGATATGGAGACAGGATGTTTTACATATAACAAAAATCAGAGATGTATTGCAAAAACACATGAATTAAACAGAAAAATAGCAGGTGTCCGGAGTCGGACATCTGCTATTTTTTAAGCTTTAAATGACTGAAATTACTTATCCAGCTCAGCGTACTTCATAGCGCGGACCTTGAGAGGAAGTCCGAAGAGTGTGATGAAGCCCTCAGCATCATGATGATCATAGAGATCACCGGTGGTGAAGCTTGCCAGTGACTCACTGTAAAGTGAGTAGGGTGATGTGGTGCCGGCCTTGATTATATTGCCCTTGTAGAGTTTGAATTTAACCTCGCCGGTTACATACTCCTGAGTCTTCTCAACGAAAGCCTGAACAGCCTCGCGAAGAGGAGTGAACCACTTGCCCTCATATACGATCTGAGCCATGAGATTGCCCATATCCTTTTTGGTGCGAAGGGTGTCACGGTCAAGGATAAGCTCCTCAAGCTGATCGTGAGCCTCCATAAGGATGGTTCCGCCGGGGGTCTCATATACTCCACGGCTCTTCATACCTACAACACGGTTTTCAACGATATCAACGATACCGATTCCGTGCTTTCCGCCGAGACGGTTAAGCTCACGAATGATATCGGACACCTTCATCTTTTTGCCATTGACTGAGGTAGGTACGCCTTTTTCAAAGGTCATGGTAACATACTCGCCCTCATCAGGTGCCTTTTCGGGTGATACACCAAGAACCAGCAGATGATCGTAGTTAGGCTCATTGGCAGGATCCTCAAGTTCAAGTCCCTCATGGGAGATATGCCAAAGGTTACGATCACGGCTGTAACTCTGGTCTGCAGAGAAGGGAAGATCGATGCCGTGAGCTTTGCAGTACTCGATCTCGGATTCGCGGGAATCCATTGTCCACTTATCATCGCGCCATGCAGCGATTATCTTGATATCGGGAGCGAGAGCCTTGATACCAAGCTCAAAACGGATCTGATCGTTACCCTTGCCGGTAGCTCCGTGGCAGATGGCAGTAGCGCCTTCCTTGCGAGCAACCTCAACAAGTCTTTTTGCAATCCCGGGACGGGCCATGGATGTACCGAGAAGGTACTTGTTTTCGTAAACAGCACCGGCCTGAACGCAGGGTACTATATATTCGTCGCAGAACTCATCTGTGATATCCTCGATATAAAGCTTGGATGCGCCGGAAAGCTTTGCTCTTTCCTCAAGCCCGTCAAGCTCCTCCTCCTGACCGCAGTCTATACAGCAGCAGATAACCTCGTAATCATAGTTCTCCTTGAGCCAGGGGATGATAGCAGTAGTATCAAGTCCGCCTGAATATGCAAGTACAACCTTTTCCTTCATGAGTTCTCCTTTCGGTGTGATCGTTTCTTGACTTCGA
>JAEELH010000137.1 GCA_016288825.1 Lachnospiraceae bacterium
AGGTGTTATCTTCTTGTCTGATATCGGACTTTGAGAAGAGTCACGTCCTATGTGTAGATCACAGGATTTATTCGTGTATATCTTGTTATTTCTAACATATATAACGGACTGATCCGAAAGGACATCTTTTATCTGTTTTGCGGCTGATGTATAGCGGTTACTAAGCTTAGCCGCATCCGACGAAGACATGTTGTCGGACTCAGTGACACACACCCCAAGGGCATCCGCAAAATTACCCACATCTACAGCACCTACCGCATCCGTGTTGTATTGAACGGATATCCTTGAAGAAAGAAGCTCATCATAGAAATTGTATGATCCGTTTGCTCCCTTTTTTGATGCTTCATCCAAAAGGATCTCGGATAACTCCCTGACGGGTGCCATATACTTTTTAAGGAAATCTTCAGCCTTTAATGCAGTAAGAGTGGTGCAGTAGTCGGTATCGTTCATATAATACTCGGCATAATCGTCAACGATCCACTTACCCACGGTATATCCATCCGTATCCGGCGCTTTAGAAAGCTTGCCCAGCCAACCTGAATATACCTGTCCGCTTCCGGGTTCGCTATCTGCCGCAAAAACAAAGTTTTTCGCGTAATCAGAAAGGCCCATAAGGACTTCTGTCCCGCCCATCAGACAGCAATCAAAATCCAATAGTTCTAAACGATCAACGGCGCTTTCTTTTATCGCATTTGCCAGTTCTGTAATAGTAAGCTCATCTTCCGGCAATTCTGACTCACCAAAACCATAAATACCAAATCCATGGCTCCAAAGTATCATATCGTACTTATCAGCCGGGAAATACTTGGCACAATAGTCTATATAATCTCTAACGATCTCCTTGGTGAAATACTCATTACGGGTATAGTCGCCGAGAGTCTTTACAAGTGTCATCCTGCCCTTTTCCAGCTTCCAGATCTGGATATTTGTGGTGCTGATGGAGATATTTTTCCCGTTAGCATCAAAGGTGCGGGTCTTTTCCATATGGTAAAGCTCTGTTCCGCCGGTCATGACAAGGAAGTTTATATCATCAGAGATATCGGCAGACATGGCATTTGTCAGGTTCTTTGTCAGACACGCGTCATCTCTTTCAAGCATGGTCCCGGAAGTAAACATCATAATGGTCCTTGCCTTTTTATCAGAAGGCTCTTTGGGATCAAGCCCAACGTCCGCAGTGACAGTCTTATCCTTTACCGTAACCTTGCAGGTAAGCTTCTTTAATGTCTTTTTCTTGTATACGACCTTGCATGTGATAGTCGCTTTACCCTTTTTGACAGCTGCAACTTTTCCCTTGGAAGAAACGGTTACAACTGCCTTATTATTTGAAGACCACTTGAGGGTGATCTTCTTTTTTGCAGGGAGCCCGCTGACACTCAGGGTCTTCTTCTTTCCCTTTTCAAGAGTAAGCTTTGAGCTCGAGATCTTCATCTTTGATGTGTTTATCGCAGCTGCATTTGCCGGCACATAACAGGATGATACTGCCATGATAAGGGCTAAAAGTACGGCTGCTATTCCTTTTGTCTGTTTCATTTTCTCCTCCTAAATAAGCAAATTATCAAGGAAGATACTACACCATAGCGTCCAACAAATGTCCTACAATCCAGCAAAAAAGAGCGCTCCAACCGGAACGCCCTCATATAATACTATAATATTGTATTATTATATTCCCATATTATATCATCATCTGACAAAAAGCTTCTATCTGTGCATCCTTGATCTCACTGCTCTTGGACTTGGGATCAATAAAAACCGCTGTATGTTCAAAGCTTTCAATACCAATACACTTGGAAAGCTTCTCGAAGGCCTTTTCGGCTCCGGAGCCGCTCTGGCAGGCAAAGGCGAAAAACTGCTTGCCGCTAAGCTCTGCCCGGTTATCCTCGATAAAAGTCCTAAGGGGCGGGGTAAATGTACCGGCCCAAACAGGGAAGCCAAAGATTATCCTGTCATACTGAGCAAGATCAATCGTATATCCCAAAAGATCCGGCCGCTCTGCCATAACCGCGCTTTTTCCTCCCCAGAAGAATTTAGCGAATCCACTATCGGCATATGCCTTTTTAGGCTCAAGCCGGAGTAGATCAGCACCGGTCTTTTTCTTTATTATGTTTGCAACATAGTCCGTATTGCCCTCAAGCGAAAAGTAAACTACAAGGTTCTTCATGATGCCTCCGTATCGTAGTAATTTTGCCCTTATTTGCTGTTTTGTACTTCCCTTATCAGGTCATAGTTGGAATCCTTTCCCTCTACGAAGCCTGTAACAGGAGTATTAAGTCCCTTGAAATTATCAAATCCTACAAAGGCCTTGCTGATCTTATCAAGAAGTTCAGGCGAAAGCTTTTTACTGAAGGCAATGGCATCCTTTTGGATGTTACCGGTCTTGGATATGATCCGAAGCTTTGATGTATCGATACCGTTTTTCTGCGCCTTTTCAAATGCCTCGTTGTAGGTGGCTCCTGCCGCAAAATCACCTGCAAGAACGCCCTTTATAACGTTATCATGACTTCCTGCAAATGTGATATGTCCAAGATCCCTTTCGGGAACAAGGCCTGCCTGCTTGATGCTATAGTCCGCATACAGATATCCCGATGCACTGGCCTTGTCAACATACCCAAAGTCCTTGCCACGAAGATCTGATATCTCACTTATGCCGGAATCGGCTCTGGTAATGATGTAGCCGTTGTAATAATCTTTTCCGTTAACCTTGGGAGTGGCAACAGGCTCAAGGGGTGTGACCTTGCAGGCATCTGTGTATGCCATAGGTGAGAACCAGCCGCCGTCTAATACCCCGTCCCTAATGCTGGTACCAAGGGAATTGTAGTCCTTGGAGATAACGATCCTTGTCTTCATGCCGATGCTGGCAAAGATCCTCTCAAGGATCGGAGCGTACATGTTTTTGATGTCAGCGGGCGAAGTGAAAGGATTGATACCTATGGTGATCTCATCCTCTGCCTTGGCTTTTGACATCTCAAGCTGCATATTGTCGCAGATGTCATTGAGATTATCACAGTAATCAAGAAGATCCGTGGTCTTTTGCTTATGCTGCTCAATGAGCGTAATGGATTCCTGCGCCTGAGAATTGCCCTCGGTTATCCCGGTTATAAGCTCATCAAGAGTATCCTTCATCTCTCCCGAAGCTGACACACTCTCCTCTGTAAGCTGGGTAAGTTCATTGATATTGTCCTTTATGACACTCATGGAGGTCTGTGAACCGTCCAAAACCTGAACGGTATTCTTCATCATCTGATGAAGCTCCTGGATAGAGGCAGAAGCCTCTTCTATAGATTCATTTGCCTGTGTGGTGGTGTCCTCAAGGACCTTGATGATCTTGTCAATGTCATTAACAAAAACTGCCGTCTCGCCGGCGAGCTTTCCTACTTCCTCTGCTACGACAGCAAAGCCTTTTCCGTGCTCTCCTGCTCTGGCCGCCTCAATACTTGCGTTAAGAGCAAGAAGGTTGATATGTGAGGAGATGGACTGGATATGCTTGATATTGTCCTGGATCTCCTGGGATGATGTGAAAAGCTGCTTATTGATCTCCTGAGTATTCTTAAATGTGGTCTCCACATTTTTAAGGAGGTCATAGGTTTCCTTAACCGTGCTCTGTCCCTCGGTAACCTGCTCTAATGTACGGTCAGCTTCTTCCTCTACCATGGAGATCCTGGAATTGATCTGCTGGCTGCTGTCACTAACCATACCTACAGTTTCTTCTGCCTTTTCCACAAACCGGAGATTTTGCTCCGATGTGTCTGCTACCCTCTGATTCTTGGCAACAAGTTTGTCAAAGGCCTCCTCGTTTTTCTTTGCGATCCAAAGAAGGTTTCTGGTATCGAAGCCGATGGCCTCGATCATAGTACCGATCCCCTTATAAAAAGAAAAGTACTTTCCGGTATCCTTCTGAGTATGATCAGCGATTTCCTTTTTTCTTCCGAACATTTTCCCCCTCTTCTTTCAACAAAAACTAAAGAAGCACTAAATAGATTTGTGTTTCTAAAAAAACCCCGATAATGATATTATCAAAAAACCGCTTTTAATTCAACGTTTTCAGGCTGTA
>JAEELH010000138.1 GCA_016288825.1 Lachnospiraceae bacterium
TACTCCAGAATAAGGTGGCCATCCTGTAGCTATCCACCTATATGGTGTTAACTGCCCTCTATTTTACCACAGACATATAATGATATCATTAAGAGGCTGAAGAAAACCTCCAGCCCCGCACAATCAGTATTCATCAAAAACATCGGGATCAAGTCCTGCTTCTTCAAGCGCCTCCGCGCGTTCCTCGTCGTCCATCAGCTCCCACTCATCTCGGTCGATTCCTGTCTCTTCCTCCAGCTCATCAAAGAACTCTTCTTCATCAGAATCGGAATCATAATCTTCATCCCCCATTCGCATCTCAAAGTCGAGTTGCATGGTACGCTCCATAGGATCCAAATGCCCGTCCCTGTCAAAATCAAACATTTCGTCCAAGTTCAATCGTAGTGCAAGCGCGAGCGCAAATGCAGTCTCACGACTGGGGTGATACTCCCTGTCCTTTTTAATCTTTGAAAAAGTTTGCTTGGTAAGGTTTGCGTCTTTATAAACTTGACTGGGTTTTAACCCCTTTTCATCCATGATCCTAAAGAGGCTTTCCTGAAATGTCTCACCGGCTCTATCGAGAATATCATCAAGTGACCTTTTCTTGGAAGGCTGAGATGCTATTGTTGGCCTGCTAAATACCAAAGGTTCTTCTTCGATAAGCTTTCCGCCAAAAAGATCTGACAACTCCTCCTCGAAAAGATCCATCGGTTCATCACTATCTTCGTACGCCATCGGACTTGGCGCAGCCATAGACATTCTTGCCGACATCATCGAATGAGAGTTACGCCCTCTTGCATATTCGTGATCCGATTTCTCGTCCACATAATTATCACTGATATATGTATCAATGTCCGAAATCGTACTTGATGACAATCTGAATGATTCCCTGTCGAAAACTACCAGTGTGATATCGATATCGTGACCTTTGAGATATTCATCAAAAACACTCGTAGCTATAGAAAGCGCTTCATCCTTTGGGAAACCATAAACACCCGTAGAAATAAGCGGAAAAGCTATGCTCCCGCACTTATACTCCTCTGCAAGTTCCAGGCAATTCTCATAGCAGCGGCGAAGCGTATCAAGCTCCCCGGCATCTCCTCCGGACCAAACAGGCCCGACAGTATGCAGGATAATCTTCGCATCGAGGTTATATGCCTTTGTCTTGACAGCACAGCCCGGCGCAATGGTTCCAATCTTTTTGCGTTCATCAAGAAGCTCCTCTGCGCCTGCCGCCTCATAAATTGAAGCGCCCCCAGCGGATCCCTTTGAGAACCGATGCCCTCATAGAGGCAGTCTCCTATACGCATATAGATATCTGCTCCAACAAGCGGCATTGATTCGTCTGTAATCATATTCAGGCACTGCGTGTAGACTATGAAGGCTTCCATCGGATCCTTTTCCACATAGTATCCGTTCCTGTAAAAGACTCCCACCTTGTAAAGCGAGCGTAGATGTCCGTTATTAGTTTTGCCACCTCCGGGTGCATAGGATAGGCTGCATCTGCTTCATGAAGTTCCCTGCAAAGCATGTCTTCCAGCCCGCCCAAGTCCTCATATTCAGCATTTTCTTTAGCCATCTGTAATGCATTAGCGCTTTCCGGATACCTTTCATCTTTTGATACTGTGCCAAGAACCTTATCAATCATTTTAAGTAAGTCTTCTTTTGTTTTAATCTTCATGGTTGCAACCTCCTTTAAATCCCATACTCGTTGATAAGCTCTCCTACAACCAAAAACGGCATTACCATTACTATTATGTGTGCTACGATCATGAACGGCTCCCTCCCATGTTTTCCTGATTTTTGTGATTTTTGATGTTCTTCGGTGATCTTTGATGATCTCATCCTACTTTCTGAACTATCCCATAAAAATACCAGTACATTCGTTCGCCTGTCCATGGAGTAAAAAAGGGACCGAAAAGTTCAGTCCCTTAACATCAATTATTACGATACGCTTTTACAATTTTCCGGAGATCACTTTAGTTTCACTATTACCTTCTCATCCGTCCATATATTAGCAGTATATTCAAGTTCTATTTCCTTTGCACCGTCCGGCACTGCGTAAAGCGTGGAGAAGGAAGTGTTTCTACCGGGAGACAGGTTTGTATTTATAAAGTCACCTGTCACACTTGAGACATATTGCTGCTCGCATGCTCTATTATCTGCATAGCAATCAAAATCATAGATACTTACATACTTATCACCGCTGTCGCCGGTGTTTTCAAAGGTAAAATCCACCTTGATGTAATGAAGTCCCTCATCAAGATCGTACATACCGTATTCGTCGTCCTTGATCTTAAACTTAAGATCAGCATCATCCACCGTAAACTTAAGGCCGTTATTATCATAAGATCCGCCTACTTTTACGAACTCCTCATCGCCTTCTTCTGACGTTTCTTCTCCATCCTCGGATTTTTTATCATCCTTTGAAGTTGTTTCTGTTTTGGCTCCGGAGTTGTCGATCGCTGACTTTTTCTCATCTTTTCCGCCGCCTGCCACAGCACCAATGATCCCCAAAATCACAAGCACGACTACTACGATACCGATTATCTTCCCTATACCTCCCTGCTTAGCACCACAATTCGGGCAAACCTTCGCAGATTTTGCGATCTCCTTACCGCATGATTTGCAGTTTTTCATTCCAGCCATTGTCATCCTCCTTTTCATTTCACATTTGGATCGCACCCCTATGGTGTGTCCGGATCACTTATGAGGAGAGTATAGCAAACAAAAAAGCCGTCCGTTGCCCCCGCTACGGGGCAAAAGACAACTTTTTTCAAAAAACTTTTTTAGTCCTGCAGACCACTTGTCCGAAGCGGCTCCATTTTTCTTTCCTTCAGGAACTGGTTAACCTCTATGATACTTCCTGGTCTGGTGTTAAAAATGATCATTAGCGCCGCGTCCCTTGGGATCTTGGCATATAGCTCAGGCATCTCATATATGCGAAGCGCCTTTTGGGTTTCCTCCAGCGTAAAATCCGAGCAGTAGCAAAGCCTGAGGATCACATCCCTCTGCCTGGTCCGCTTTTCTCCGGAGAGTAGCTTATAGCCATATCTTTCCGGGATATCAGCATACAAAAAGATATCCTGTTGTCTGAGCCCCTTTTCCTTTACCTTGAGGCGCATGTAATCACGAAAAGCATGCTCATCATTATACAGACTGTCCTCGTTCTCCGAAAGAAACTTATCCGCATCTCCTATATGAGTCTGATTTAGGACTTTTTCCAATTCTGATGTATCTTTCATTTGCCCGCTCCTTAAGCATTTGCTACAATGGTCTCATGGATATAGAATCTGAACTTACACTTTCATACTATAAAGAAATTGCCGACATCAACCGCGATCACGGCGTCTTTTTGGTACAGCA
>JAEELH010000139.1 GCA_016288825.1 Lachnospiraceae bacterium
AATCCAGAGGAATATCACCAAACGCTATGGCGTATCCTTTTTCGTCGGGATAAGAATCGTATTTTCCAAAGTATCTTTCCGGACTTTCGGGATCCTCGCCATATACGGTCCACATCTCAAGAAACATCTGAGTGAAGCTGTCAACTATCGGACCTTCGAACATTACAGAGTTATCCTTCCAGTAGCCGAAACGGTCTCTCCTGTTGATATACTCATCAGCAAGATTAACTCCACCGGTAAAAACAACACGGCCGTCAATTATAAGGTTCTTACGATGGTCTCTGTAATTGTAGTTACTGGATAAAAATGGCTTGATCCGGGTAAATACCCTTGCTTTGATGCCCAGCTCAGCAAGTCTTTTGGGATAGTCGTGAGAAAGTGTATTAAATTCGTTCATGCCGTCATACATAATACGGACTTCCACACCGGCTGCAGCTTTTTGGGCAAGTATCTCAAGGACCGATCCAAAAAAATCACCTTCATCAATTATGAAAAACTCCATAAAGATAAAATGCTGCGCCATTTGGAGTTGTTCGATCATCTCGGGAAAGTTTGATTCACCGGAAGGAAAATAAGTAACCCTTGTTCCTTTGAAAACCGGCCTTTGAGTCGTCATATTAAGATATTTGAAAAGAGAATATGTCTCGGGAGAATCCGATTCCAATTCTATGAGTGTTTCAGGATCCTGATAAGCCATTCCACGAAGGTTTTCCAGGCTAGACCTTACCTGGCGCTTCAGTTTTCTGTTTCCGAAGTCTGCACGGGTAAAAAGATATACTGCCGATCCAAAAGCCGGCACCAGCATGATCAGAAAAAGCCAGGTGAGTTTTGCAGATGAATCGATGCGGCTGTTATTAAGTACGAAAATGGACATTACCGCACCGAAGGTAATGGATATAGGCAAAAAATAAAGGATGGCCGTCTGAGACCAAAGTACAAAAAACAGGAAGAAAAATACCTGTGCAAGAAACAAAAGTGCAAAAATACCTGCACGGGAGAATACTACACGGGCGAAGCCTTTTTTACTCTTCTTAAGAAGTCTTCGCTTCCGCGTGCCGGATATATAGTCATTTATTTTTGCGTCACTAACCAGATCCCTTTTTTTCATCAACTATCTCCTACTATCTGAGAGATCATTTCACAGACGTTTCTCGCATGGATAAGGTGTTACGCTGATCTAACGCTCCCGCAATGGGTTCTTCGTTCCACTTCGGTCGGCGCATAACGAACGTCCACTGGACGTTCTGCGCCCCATAAGCCCTCTTGCCAGGTGGCAACCCGGGCGCATCTTACCCATTGCTCGCGCAATAGATTCCCTAATTCCATGCTCGAAACTGTATGGTATATATCAAATAAAGTAATATAATGACAATAAACCTCTAGTATGATAGCATAATTCTATGATTAATAAAATATATAAAAAGATTATATCTGTCACGCTACTGTTCATGTTCATGATCAGTTCTTTATCAGGCTGTGCTGCACCATGGGATGTTACTCCCGTGTCCTCCACAGGCCTTTATTTTGATACAGTCATCACTATCACCCTATACGGACATGGCAAAAGACAGTATATTGATGAGTGCTTTAAAATAGCGGACAAGTACGAAAAGATACTCTCTGCCAAGGATCCGGATTCGGACATTTACAAGATAAACTCCGCTGATGGAAGCCCGGTTACAGTTTCACCTGAGTGTACCGAGATCATAAAGGCCGCTCTTTCTTTTGCCCGTGAAAGCGACGGAGCCTTTGATCCTACCATCGGTGCCTTAAGTACGCTTTGGGACTTTAAGACTGCTACTGCACCGCCTAATGAAGACAAGATCAACGATGCTCTTGTAACTGTAGGGTACGAAAACATACACATAAATGGCAATGATATCTCTCTTTCAGGTGGAGCCAGGCTTGATCTCGGAGCCATCGCCAAAGGATTCATAGCCGATAAAATGAAGGATTATCTTATTTCACAAGGTATAAAAAGCGGGATCATCAATCTGGGTGGTAATGTCCTACTTATTGGCTCCCATCCCAATGGGTCATCTTACAAAGTAGGCATCCAAAAACCCTTTGATGATGAAGGGAACTTTGCTTTTACCCTTGAAAAATCCGACTGTTCCATTGTAACCAGCGGTATCTATGAACGCTATTTTGAATACGAAAACAGACTTTATCATCATATCCTGGATACAAAAACCGGATACCCGGTTGAAAACGACATTTCTTCCATCACTGTCATTACAAAAAAGAGCACCGATGCAGATGCTCTTTCTACCATGCTCTTTGTAATGGGCCGTGACGCCGCACTCTCCTATGCTTCCTCACATGATGATGTGGATGTTGTTATCATAACAAAAGATGGCAGCATTATCCGCAGCTGAAATCCGCTGTTTTTTCCCTTTTTTTAGATTGTTAACTATTTGACAGGCCGCTATAAACTCTATATAATGTGGTTGTTGTATTAATCACTTACTATATAGAGGGGAGCGATCATAATGATTCAATCTAAAAAAAGGCCTTTTAGTTTAGGCCTGATCCTTTCTGCAGCCTTGCTCATCACCACTCTGTGGAGCGGTGTGCCGGTAACTGCGCTTGCAGACAAAAATGTTAATGACTTTACACTCAGTGATGACGGAAAGACCCTGAAATCCTATACCGGAACCAGCAGCAGTATAGTCATTCCTACAGGCGTTACTTCAATCGCTGACAACGCTTTTTGGAACAAAACTTTCATTACAAGCGTTACCTTCCAAAACGGTCTTGTTTCCATCGGCAATAACGCTTTTTACGGATGCAAAAGCCTTTCAGCCGTTTCACTGCCCAGCACAGTAACCAATATCTCTACTACTGCATTCAGAGAGTGTTCAAATCTTTCAAGTATCACTATCAGCAGTACTGCATATGCCAGCGACAACGGAAGCCTTTATAACGCAAACAAAACTAGGCTTATAACTGTTCCCGGTGGAAAAGCTTCCATTACTTTCCCTACTACCATGACTACCATCGGCGCCAATGCCTTTACCGGAAATAAGCTGATCACCGAGATCACTCTTCCCGACGCCGCTACTACAATTGAGGCCGGAGCCTTTTCCGATTCAAAGATCGCTTATGTGACTATTCCTAAAAATGTCAAGTCAATAGGCACTCAAACCGGATGGACACCCACAGTTGTTTACGGATACTCCGGAAGCTACGCTGAAAGCTACTGCAAATCTGCAGGTTATTCTTTTATCGCTATGGACGGACAGTCCGCACAGCAGGTTTTCTCTATCTCACTGGATCGTACCAGTCTGGATATGAACGTAGGCGGTACATATACATTGAAGGCTACCATCATACCTTCCACTGCAGTTACAAAAACCGTTGTATGGAAATCTCTCAATGAAAAGGTTGCAAATGTCAACTCAGACGGACTTGTTACTGCTCTTTCAATTGGAAAGACAACCATAGTTGCTACTACTGTAGACGGATTCAAGGTTGCAAGCTGCGAGGTCACAGTTGCTGAAAAAGCCGTTCCTGTTACCTCAGTTTCACTTGATGCTGAGAAGCTTACACTTCAGGTTGGCGGCGCTGAGCATCAGATGGTTGCCATTGTAGTTCCCAGCAATGCCACAAACAAAGAAGTGACCTGGACAAGTTCTAATACTTCCATCGCCACAGTTTCTTCCACAGGACTTGTAAAGGCTGTTGGAGTCGGTACAGCTGTTATTACTGCAACTACTACAGACGGCGGAAAGAAAGCTACCTGCACCGTTACCTGCCGCAAAGATCCGGCTACAGCCATTACCCTTGGTGCCAAAAATGTTACTATCAATGAGGGCGGATCCATTATCATCGCTGCCACCCTTACTCCTGTAGACTCCATAGAAGACATAGTTTGGGGCTCCGAAGATCCCGATATCGTCAGCGTCACCGGCAATAAGACTACAGCTACTATATTTGCAAAGACTCCCGGTGAGACACAGATCTATGCAAAGACCGCTTCCGGACTTATCGAGTACTGCGATATCACAGTTGCCAGCAAATATCAGCCTTCCATAGACGAACTCAAGGAAACTACAGGCAAGATCAAAACAGCTAAGATCAGCGGCACTACTCTCAAGGTTACCGTTGCAAAGGTCAAGATCGATGACATTACCGTCAAGTATCAGATCCAGTATCGTGTTAAAGGTACAGCTAACTGGAAGACCGTAAAGTCTGCAACACTTACAAAGGCAATTAATAAGATCAAAAAGAATACTAAATATGAGATCCAGGTAAGACCTTATGCTGTAGTCGACAGCGAAACCTATTACGGTGAGTGGTCCAAGATCAAAACTGTTTAATCACAAAAAGAAGCGAGTCCGATATTGGACCCGCTTCTTTTTTAAACAAACTATTCCTACTTTTTCCCTATCAGTATAACCGAACTTCTCTCATGCACATAAAGCTGTTCCTGATCCTCGCATTGAACTTCTCTTCCGGGTTCATAGGCTTTTCCTTCAAATGTATTCGCAGCAATATGCCACTTAAAACCCTCGGGAATAATGGGTAAGCAAAAGGAATGGCCCTCCCAATGGGCGTTTAGCGCTACATAGATAAACGCATCTCCCTTTGTTTTATACTTTTTATGATCCTCCGCATACATGTAAGCAAGAGTCAAAGAAGGCTCCATATTATTATATTGCCAAGGCGCAAAAGAATGGAAGGAAAGCTCAGGATAATCCGTACCATTCCTGTCCATATCAAAATGGGTATTCCTAATAACAGGATGAGCTTTTCTAAAAGCGATCAGCTTTCTGACAAAATCATAATGCGTCCTGTTCTTTTCCAGAAATCCCCAGTCAAGCCAGGAGATCTCATTGTCCTGACAATAAGCGTTATTATTACCGAACTGGGTATTGGCGAACTCATCCCCGGAAAGGAGCATGGGAACACCCCTGCTGGTCAAAAGGATAATAAGAGCATTTTTCATCTGGCGTGCCCTCAGCTGATTGATCTCATCATCCTCAGTACTGCCCTCTGCGCCGCAGTTCCAGCTGATATTATCATCACAGCCGTCCCTGCCATCCTCACCGTTGGCAATATTATGCTTTTCATTGTAGGAAACCAGATCATACAAAGTGAATCCGTCGTGGCAGGTTATAAAATTAATCGACGCCTCGGCACTTCTTTCACTGTACATATCCCAAGATCCGCCCACACGCCAATAAAGCTCCGGTGCGGCATCTCCGTCTCCCTTGATAAAATGTCTTACACAGTCACGATATTTCCCGTTCCACTCAGCCCATCTATTCCAGGAAGGGAAACTTCCCACCTGATAAAGACCTCCGGCATCCCAGGCCTCTGCTATCAGCTTTGTACGTCCCAGCACAGCATCATGTGCAAGGGCCTCCAAAAGAGGCGGAGAAGTCATAGGCGCCCCGCTTTCATCTCTTGAAAGGATAGCCGCAAGATCGAACCTGAATCCGTCTATATGATATGATGATACCCAATACCTCAGACAATCCAGGATGCAGTTTCTGACAACCGCATTATTGCAATTCAAAGTATTGCCGCATCCGCTGAAATTATAGTAATACCCATCCGGTGTCATAAGATAATAGGTGCGATTATCGATACCCTTGTATGAGATGTAGGGACCGTTTTCATTGCCCTCGGCAGTGTGGTTAAATACTACATCCAAAAGGATCTCGATCTCGTTCTGATGCAATTTTTTCACAAGATTTTTTAGTTCATCTGCTTCCATACCAAGAGCAGAATTAACCGCATATCCGGCCTTTGGCGCAAAAAAGTTGACTGTGGAATAGCCCCAGTAATTATAAAGCCGGTTACCCTCATACTCTCTTGT
>JAEELH010000140.1 GCA_016288825.1 Lachnospiraceae bacterium
AGCTTTGCGTTATCATCATCCTTATGTCCGATAAGATACTTAACAAGATCATGCTTAGCATTGAGTACCAGGGTCTCGTCTCCCTTGCCGAACATGGAAGGATCCATTCCGTACATGCTGTACATCTTCATCATATCAGCCATACGTCTGCTACTCTCATCTCTGGTGATCACAGATGCGATATCCTCTGACTTAAGGTTAGAAACCTCAACCTTGAGATTCTCGTTACCGAGTGCATCCTTGAAAAGGGTTGTCAGAGTTTCTGTCTCAGCTGAAAGATCAGCATCACTCTCCTCAACAAGTGCATCTGTCACGTCAGCATCGATACGAAGGAACTTGTACTTAGGGTTCCTCTGCTCAAGCTGTGTGATAAATGATGTATCGATATTGTGTGAAAGGATAACAGCGTTCTGACCCTGCTCCTTGAACATGGAAATGTACTGTCCCTGCTGCTTGGGATCTGTTACATAGTATACAGGATGTCTCTCATCCTTAGGCTCCTCAGAAGAGTCCGAATCTGTACTCTTATCCTCCTCAACAACCTCAGCATCTACGCTCTCACCGTTCTCATCCTTGGCCTCAGCCTTTTCCTCATCTGCCTTAAGCAGCTCTGGAAGAGTCGTATACTTGTCATTGATGTCCTTGAAAAGGATGTAATCATTGATCTTGTCGCAGAACTTCTCATCCTTAAGGCAGCCGTACTTGATAAAGGGACTTATATCATCCCAGTACTTCTCGTAGTTTTCCTTGTCAGTCTTGCACATACCTGTGAGCTTGTCAGCCACTTTCTTGGTGATGTACTCGCTGATCTTGGTAACAAAGCCGTCGTTCTGAAGCGCGCTTCTTGAAACGTTAAGGGGAAGATCAGGACAATCGATCACACCCTTAAGAAGGAGCAGGAACTCAGGGATAACTTCCTTAATATTGTCGGCAATAAATACCTGATTATTGTAAAGCTTAATGGTTCCCTCGATGGAATCATACTCCATATTGATCTTGGGGAAGTAAAGGATTCCCTTAAGGTTAAAAGGATAATCCATGTTCAGATGGATCCAGAACAGTGGCTCCTTGAAATCATTGAATACCTTGCGATAGAACTCCTTGTACTCATCATCTGTGCACTCGCTGGGTGTCTTAGCCCAGAGGGGATGTGTATCATTGAGGGGAACCGGACGCTTAACGATCTTGAGCTTGTCCTTAGCCGGACTTACCTCAACTGTCTCCTTGGTACCGTCCTCGTTTTCTTTTTCCTCTGTCTTAGCCTCAACATGGATAGTCTCAACTACTGTATCAGTATCTAACTTGTCCTCAACTTCGATCTCCTCGTACTCCTCGGGAGCATCCTTCTTGGAAAGGAAGATCTCGGTAGGCATGAAGGAGCAATACTTCTGAAGTACCTCTTTTGCCCTGTACTCATTGGCGAACTCAACGCAATCCTCATTTAGGAAAAGTGTGATGGTGGTTCCTACTTCTTTTTTATCACCGGTCTTCATTGAGAACTCTGTTCCGCCGTCGCACTCCCAGTGAACAGCCTCTGCCCCCTCCTGATAGGAAAGGGAATCGATATGAACCTCATCAGCTACCATGAAGGCTGAATAGAAACCAAGTCCGAAATGACCTATGATCTGGTCCTCACTGGCCTTATCCTTATACTTTGAAAGGAAGTCCGTAGCACCGGAAAAAGCGATCTGATTGATGTACTCCTCTACCTCATCGGCTGTCATTCCAAGTCCGTTATCGGTTATAGCGATAGTCTTGTCCTCAGGAGAAAGAACGATATCCAGCTTCGGCTTATAGTCCGAAGGCAGACTATACTCTCCCATCATATCAAGCTTCTTAAGTTTGGTGATAGCGTCACAGCCGTTGGAAACAAGCTCCCTGTAAAAAATATCGTGGTCACTGTAAAGCCACTTCTTGATGACCGGGAATATGTTTTCGCTTGAAATTGACAAGCTTCCGTGTTTTTCTGCCATTTTAAACATCTCCTTTTTCTTATTATCAGGCACCGTCCCCTTTAACAAACATGGGGCTCGTGCCATAGAATTTCACAAAAGATAGTTTAACCCCGGCAGAATAAAAAGTCAATAAAAAATTAGCACTCATTTGAAATGAGTGCTAATAGATAATGTCTATCTTACATATGATCCTTAATATAAGCGATAAGATCAGCCTTGGAAGTGGACTTAAGTATATATCCTCTGGGTTTTAAGGACATAACCTTTTTAACACTCTCGGCGTCACCGATCCCCGTTAAAAAGATAACCGGGATATGAGCAACCTGTGGTTCGGAACGAAGCATCCCCAAAACCTGAGAGCCGTCAACAATAGGCATCTCATAGTCCAGAAGGATAAGGTCAACCTTCTTTTTAAGAAGAAATGTTATGGCCTGCATTCCGGCAGTAACGATATCCACCTTGAACTCACCCTTGAGCCAATCCTTGACCATTGTGGCGTACTGGGGATCATCATCTACGATAAGGATCCTCTTGACCGGTTTTCCTGTGATCGACTCCTGCAGGATCGCCTCAGCCTCACTTGCCAGATCCTCAAGAGCTGCCTTATCCGGTGCCTCGGCTTTTTCCTTGAGTTTTCTTTCAGCCTCCAGAACGGAATGCACAAGATCCCCCATAACAAGAGGTCTGTCCAGCCAAACACAGCCCCCAAGCATCGGAACGACTTTTAGAAGTCCCTCATATTTATCCTTTTCCCCGATCAGGATCAGATACTTCTCCTTATCAAGAAGCAACGTAAAAATAGGGATCTGCTTCTGAAGTGCATCCAGATCGTCTTGAATATTCGGTGAAAGGTAGAGGACGAAAATATCTGCCTTATCCAGTTTTTTCTCAACATCATCAAACACCGTAGAACAGAGAGTAACCTCGTAAGCCATCTCCTCCAATTTCTTAACTATGCCCCTTGTTACGATGCTTTCCTTTTCTTGAACTATGACTGCGTTATAATTAGGCTCCATCAACTGCTCCTCTCCTGTTACTCCATGCCCTTCTTGACAGCCCTGGCTGCTTCTTTTTGAATATCCGGATCGAATGAAAGCATAGGCTGTATCTCCCTGTACTTAAACCTTCGATCCACATAGTTCCTCGTCAGCTTAACTATCAAAGGAACCTGCGTCAATACTCCTATCAGATTCGGGATCATCATAAGTCCGTTAAAAGTATCGCTGATGTCCCAGGCAAGATTTGACTCCATTATAGCACCAAATACAATAAGCACAATAAAAACAAATCTGTATATTTTTGCCCAAGTAACTCCGAAAAGATACTCGGTAACCTTAGCTCCGTAATAGGACCAACCCATAACTGTTGTAAATGCGAAAAGTGTGATCGCAAGTACCACAAACCATTCACCTGGCCTGCCCAAACTGCTTCTAAATGCTTTTGCTACCAAAGTTGCATCATCAGTCCCTGCCGCAACGGCTCCGGTAGCCAGATCCACTGCGCCGGAACTGAGAACAACAATTGCAGTCATTGTACATACAACAAAGGTATCAAGAAAGACCTCAGCGATACCCCACATACCCTGCTTAACAGGCTCTCTGGCACAGGTGTTGCTGTGAACCATTACGGATGATCCAAGCCCTGCCTCATTGGAGAATACGCCTCGCTTACATCCGTTTTTAATGGTATTAAAGGCAATCTGGATCGCTGTTCCTGCAGCTCCACCCGCAGCTGCTTTCGGGCCAAGAGCAAATCTAAAGATCGAAGCAAAAACTGCAGGCAAACTTGTGATATGCATAGCTATCATAATAAGACAACCGGCAACATACGCCATGGTCATCAAAGGTATCAGTTTTTCCGAAACAGCTGCCAGACGTCTGAATCCACCAAGGATGATGATAGCCACCGCCACCATCAGTACAAGACCTATAGCCAAATCTACATTCTGGATATTCCTCCATTGTCCGGCATCTATACCGCTGAAAAAGGTTGATTCAACATTGATAGTTATCTTATTGATCTGTCCCATGTTACCGATACCGAAAGATGCCAGCATCGTAAATACACAGAACAGTATTCCAAGTATCTTACCCAGCCATTTACAGTGCTTTATGGATCCCAATCCATCCTGCAGATAATACATGGGACCACCTGACCAGGCTCCCTCAGTGTTTCTTCGTCTGTAATACACTCCAAGTACATTTTCGGAGTACTTGACCATCATTCCGAAAAAGGCCGCAACCCACATCCAAAATACAGCACCGGGTCCACCAAAACAAATAGCCGTAGAAACGCCTGCTATATTACCGGTTCCTATAGTAGCACAAAGAGCGGTACAAAATGCCCTAAACTGGGACAATGCACCTGCATCATTGATAACACGGCCTTTGTCATTCATGATGCCAAAGGTACCCTTCCACCAATGAGAAAAATGCCTGATCTGAAACAATCCGGTAACACAAGTGCAGATAAGACCGGTTCCCAAAAGCAAAGCTATTCCGAAGGTTCCCCAGGCAAATGAATTGACCGTCTCATTGATCTTAATGACAGTTTCCATCAAATAAAGTCCTTCCACAAGTCCGAAATCCTACTTATTATTTAGTATCTCTAAAATCCCGTCATAATCATAATTTGCGGCTTTTTGACGGATCTGCTCTATCACATCAACATCACTTGCGGGTATTGTGTAATCAGAAAGTTCAGAAAGAACATCTGAGATCGCATCGCAGTCCATATCATCTGCCGCCTCGCGAAGGCCGGTATAAACACTATCCATTAGCCAGGCTTCCGCCTCCGGCTTGCTTTCTGAAATCTCCTCAGTATTGGAAGTATTTACGAAAACAGACTTACCCAAAAGCTTCCAAAGATCCAGATACTCGTCAATAAAGATCTTATGATTAATAACAATAAAGTCCCGATTTCCTTCTTTTCCTGCCTTTTCAAGGGCCTGGGCTTTTTCGGAAAGATCCATTGCACCGATCAGCTTTGCCGAACTCTTGAGTGCGTGGATCTTAATGGTGTAATTCTTCCAGTCCCCTGCCGAATAATAGCCGTCAAGTTCAGGGGCCTTGATAGGAACAGAATCAAAGAAGATCTTGAGGACGGATTTGAACGCTTCCTCAGAACCACTATTAGCAACTGCAGCATCGCCGTCAATGAATTCCAACTGTTGATACCACTTTTTCTCCGGTTCCTTGGGCTCTGCCGATGCATCGTTGCCGGCATCTACGTAGATCTCCTCTTCGTCATCATCATCGTCCGTGTCAAAGAATGAACCGATGTTATAAGACTTGTTTGATTTAACAAAATAAAGGATACCAAAAGAACCCGGACCGCAGTTTGAAGAAATGGCCGCTGATGCCTGTTTAAATACCACATGTTCAAAATAGGCGATCTTGCTGATCTCTTCCTTGATCCACTCCAGTGTATCATTCGGAACATCAACATAAGTTATGAAAACCACCTCGGAATCCGGTATGACATCAACAGGAAAAGCCCTGCGGATATACCTTTTATACGCCCGTCTTGTGCTTCCCATCCATAAACCTGAAACTCTGTATTTGTCGTCTTTGAAAGAAATACAGGGGTGAAGTTCAAGTACCTTTGCAACTGAATTCACCCTGGAACTGATAAGTTCCTTTTTAGCCATATACTCGGTCGTATCAATAACAAAGCTGCACTTTAGCCTCTGCTTTACATTCTCCAGCTCTTTTACGATCTCTTCCGTGGGCGTTCCCATCTGTGCCAACTTACAGGCAATAAGCACAAGTATTCCTGCAGAGGATGAAACACATCCTGAATTGATAACAGTAACATTGTCAAAGGAGCCGGCCGCCTCCAAAGCAATAAAATAGTCCGCACTCATACTTGTAGTCAAAGCGATATGTATCAGTGAATGGGCACGTTTTAAGGCTTTTGCGAAAAACTCCGTATGAGCTGCAGCGTCCGGAGGTGCAGAAACCGCAGTCTTTCCGGGGCCAATGTATCTGATAAGCTCATTGGCATCCATCTGAGTACTATCCTTGAATACTCCGTGCTCTGTATGAACAAGGAATGGAAGTATAGGAATATCCAATCTGGAAATAAGTTCATCCGGGATATCACTCATACTCGTTGTGGTGATAATGACAGGTGCCTTTCTGGAATAGCCCTCTGAGGTATTGATATCATGCCTCAGACGCAAGCCCCTGTCAGATATAAAGAGTTTATCCCTGTTGATATGCTTCATCAGGATCTCTTCCAGTGCCTCACCGGAAACAGGCTTTACCAGATATCCGTCAAATCCCTCTCTGTTATACATTTCTCTATTCTGACTGCCGGCATTAGCTGTAAGAACTATGATGGGAGTATACCTGTTCATACCGCCGGACTGATTTCGGATGTTCTTAAGACACTCGATTCCGTCCATCTCCGGCATAAGGTGATCCATAAGTATAACATCATACCTATACTTAAGGCACATCTTCAAAGCTTCAGCTCCGCTACTGGACGTATCGATAGTCATACCTGTATCAAGAAGAAGCTTTTTCTCTACATCCAGGTTCATCTCATTATCATCAACAATGAGTAACCTAACGTCCGGAGCCTTGAAACTACTCTCGTACTTAGCCCTCTTAACCATCTGCTGGTTGTGGATATTGAGTTCACCGATACCTGTATGATCTGAAATACCCTGCTTGATATTGACCGTAAATGTGGAACCGTCACCATATACGCTGTTGACATTAACACTTCCACCCATCAGTTCAACCAGCTGCTTGACTATGGAAAGACCAAGACCGGTTCCCTCAATGTACCTGTTTTTCTTCTCGTCAACACGCTTGAACACGTCAAACAGATATGGAAGCGCCTCTTTTTTGATTCCCATTCCGGTATCGGCAACAGATATTGACAGGACAACCGAATCAGCGTCCTTATCCTCGCATTCTATACGAAGTTCTACCGAACCCTCAGAAGTATACTTAACAGCATTGTTAAGAAGATTGATCATTACCTGTTTGATCCTGACCTCATCACCGTAAAGAACGGAAGGTACCTCAGGATCAACTCTGACATCAAACTCAAGACCTTTGTCACGTGCCTTGAGCCATATCATATTAACGATCTCTGTTATCAGTTCCTCAGTCCTGTAATCAGTTGGCACGATAGCCATACTGCCGGCTTCCATCTTGGAAAAGTCAAGTATATCATTGATAAGTGCCAGAAGAAGCTTACCCGCTCCCTGGATGCCATTAGCATCATTGATTATCTCATCCGACACATCCTGATCTCTGAGAATAAGCTCATTAAGTCCGAGAATGGAGTTGATTGGGGTACGGATCTCATGGCTCATACTTGAAAAGAAACGGTTCTGGGAACGCGAAAGTTCCTCTGCCCTCTCCGCCTCTTTTCTCGCTCGCTTGTTCTCGCTCATATAAAGCTGGTTTTGAGACCAGGTCATAAAGAAACAAACCACGCCAACAAGTATCAACGAGATAAATGAATCCACGAAAAACATCTGGCGCGAATGGTGAACTATTAATTCCGGATGATAGTACTCCGTCAGATAGCAGGCCAATGACACAACAAAAATACATACTGTCATAACCTTACGCCAGTTACCTGAAATAACAAGTCCAACATAAATAAAACCGAAAATAAACCAGAGTACGCCACCACCCTGAAGTCCGCCTCCTGTGAAAAACAAGGCAGGAAGGACAGCAAAAACCAGGGCAGTTACTATAAACCTAATGGCAAAATATAGTCTATCCTTATACAGGCACGGAAAGGTGGTGAGTGGTACTACGATCAATACCGCGATCAACACTGCGATCTCAACCGGATTCTCTCCGGTAACGATATCTCCGATCAATGCAATGGGTACCGTAAACTCCGAAATGAGAGTAAGGATCAAAAAGACTCTCTCTGAAAAGTCTCTCTCCGGGTCCATAATGGCATCTCTGACGAATTTTATAAATCTTTTTATCCTTATCATGCCTCGTCACCTCCCATGTCGTCTTTAATATTGGGAAGTACCTGAAGTATAACCTTTTCAAAATCAGATGTATGCATAGGCTTGGCAATAAAACCGTCAAATCCCTCCTTGATAAACATCTCCTTGGCTCCGGATACTGCATTGGCTGTAAGAGCGATTATGGGTACATTCTTTTCCATCTTGGCGGCCGCCATATTGATGCGGTGCATGGCTTCCACACCATCCATCTCAGGCATCATATGATCCATAAATACCAGATCATATTCATTTTTCTTGAACTTATCGATAGCTTCCTTACCACTTCCTGCCGTATCAACGATCATCTCATAGTCCGAAAACAGACTTGATGCAACTACCAGGTTCATAGGTTCATCATCAACAACCAAGGCTTTGACACCCTGGAAAGTAAGATGCCTTGATTCATCTGAATAATCAAGTATGCCGGCATCTCTGCCTTCGTTAAGGATCTTGATTATGGGATAGGCATAAAGTGGCTTAGGCATGACCATAACACGGCTTCCTTTGCTGGGCTTAAACCCGGGATAAGAAGAAACCGCAACAACAATCTCACTCATGCTAATCTGGTCAAAGAATCCGGGATTTTCCTCATACTCCTCCTGTCCCATAAAGATATGTGTGACATCGTATTTTTCACAAAGTCTCTCAATATCCCTAATGGACTCAGCCGAATAAAGCGGAACATGCATACCCACTGCAAGATTTGAAGCCATATTTCTGTAGAAATCCCGTACCTTGGGAACCTTGTACTTGTCTGATCTGACATGGAAAAGAATATTGCCCTGAAAAGCATTTTTGAGCATAAGACAATGAGTAGGATCCACCACCTTTTGAGGGATGGTAACTCGTACTGTGGTTCCTACCCTTTTTTCACTTTCGATCTTAACAAAACCGCCCATCCTGTGAGCAAAACCATACACGATAAA
>JAEELH010000141.1 GCA_016288825.1 Lachnospiraceae bacterium
CTGCATTAGACGAAAATTAAAGGGGAATATATATGGATGGTGGACAGCTTTTAAATAAACAGAAAACCCTTTTTGTTGAAACAACAAAAAGGGAAGAAGGTCTGAAGCAGGATCCTCTGGTAAAGCAGGTTGAAAAGAAAGAGGATGGCACCATTACGGGGGAGGCAACGGACCAGATACGCAATCTGGTAAAACAGAATACGGACATAGTGCCTCCGGAAAAGATAGCCGTGGCAGCGGAGGAAAAAGTCGAGGACATTGTTTTTGACAGAAAAACAGACAGTGTCTTTTTGCCTGTAAATGGGCAGGAGATTCTGATGCAGCCACCGGTCAGATTTGGGGATGTCGCCCGTAAAAATACCCCCGAGATGCAGTTGAAGTTTGCTATGTCAGATGTGACCACTGATACAAAGTGGTACGGAGACAGTGAGCAAATGAGGGTTGTGAAGGAGGATGTTATGAAGCTTCGGGATATGGGAAGCGATACATCACCCCTTGATATGGTTATGCATTATGATCGGATGATAGCGGGCATGAATCGCTACCTTTCTGAAAAGGATAAGGAGTCCTCGCGTTATGCGCCCAGACACAAAAAGGTAAGGACTCTGTTAGATCAGGTGACAGCTGCCAGGGCGCGGCTTTTGGGTGAAAATGAGAACTTAAGACAGGATGCATTTGCCAAAAGGAGTAAAGAGGCATATGAAAAGAGGCTATCTGATACAGGGATCACAAGTGTTGTCCGCGAACTAAAGACACACTATCTGGATAAGGGTATTCCTGCCACGGAAAATGAGCTGGAGGATAGCAAGAAAAACATCCTGGCTCTATATGACCGACAGATCAATTATTACAAGGGCATAGCAGAAGGCTTTTGCATCAGGGAGGCAGCCAAGCAAAAGCGGATGGAAGCAGCCCGCATGATCGAGCAGCTTCTGGAGGAAAAGGAGCTGATAGCCTCTGTAACTGTCAATAGTACAAGATCCGATCAGGTACATAAGACCTGGGGGGATCTGTTTTTACCCCAATCCGAAGACTACGTTGAGACCTATGACGTGAGCAATGAGTTTATGAAGGAGCATAAGCCGATCCGTCAGGCCAACGATGCCTATAGTATGTTTACAAATCTTGTGGGAGGGGAGAATCTTTTTATCCTGGGTAAAGATAAAGTAAAGCTTTCCTATACCGATGATGAAGGTAAACAGGTGGTGGTAGAGGATTATATGAGAGAAGAGAAGCAGGGGATGACCCTGCCTGAAGCCTTAGATAAGGCGAATAAGATGGATCTTCCTCTCATGTATTCCGACGAGGTTGTGCAGCAGCTTCAGACCATACAGCTTATCGATTTTGTCATGGGACAGAAAAACAGGAACGATAACAGTTTTGAGGTAAAGTGCAGTATTGAAAGTGTGGAGAACAAGGACTACCTGGTCATAAAAGATATAAAGGTCAGGGATCATGTTGACAGTCTGGGAACAGAGTCGGTTGAGGAGCTGAACCGTGAAAACAAAGGGCAGTCTACCAGGGTAGTATTTGACCCTGAGAGTGAGAAAATGCATTTTTCCGATTATGATCCCAAGGTGGCAGATAAGATCATTGATCTGGATGAAAATGTAGTGGAGAGGTATCTGAAGAATCTGGGTATTCCTAAGGCAAATGCCGGTGAGGCGAAAAAGCGGCTTACCGTGCTAAAACGCGCGTTGTATAGGGATAAAAAGATGGGCCAGAGAAATACGTTCGAGACTTACTATGAAAGCTGTAGAGCCTCCGGAGCCAAGGGCTTGGCCAAGTACAGAGAACAGAAGCGAAAAATCAACCGAATGATCGTACAATACACCTATATTTCGAGCGCCATGATGCAGGACGCCGGTGAGACGGATCTTTTGGAGACCGAAGAGATCAACAGAAGAGTGGACGAAGAGTCTACAGTCGTAAAGGGCATTCTTCAAAAAAAGCAAAGCATACGGGACCATATAAAAGAAGATCTTGGGGATGAGGATAAAAAGAGTACCCTTAGTCCCGAGGTGCGAAAAGCAGTAGAGGTTGTCAAGGGCTATGCGGATGTGACGGACAGAAGTGTTCAGTCTGTAGTGGGTATGGTCACGGGGACTGCCGGTATGCTAAAAAAATATGATCCGGATCGTTATGATGCTATGCTAAATGAAGCTCTTAAGGAGCATGGATGGAAGAAATACGATCCCGACGAGGTCATTGATCTGTCAGATCTTTTTGAGACCAAGGATCGGGAAAAAGCTGAAATAGAAAGGCGTGAGGAAAAACTAAAGGAAGAGCTGGAATGGGATGATAAATTAAAGATACTTAATAAAGAAATTGAAAATAAGATTAATGATCAAGACGGGAATAAGACACAGTACTGGGTGCATGAGGTGGCAAAGAGACGAAAAAAGGCAATCGATACACTGGAACAGACAATCACTGCTCTGAAGCAAAAGGATCCCAAAACCGCTCGGGACGAAACGGAAATTTCACGGCTTCAGTTTTACCTGGACAATATTGGTGTTACCATAACCGGTAATCTGGATTACAAGAAATCGGATGAAAAAAGGGTACGGGACAGAGAATTTGAAAGAGGACTCAAGTTTGTGGATGAGAGGGACACTCCGCTTTTCCTTGAAGAACCCAGTGTCCGGGACATCTGTCAGGGTGGAACCGGGGATTGCTATTTCATTGCGGCATTGGCATCGGTGGTCGAAAAGGAAAACTCTTTTATCAAGAACCATATGAAGGATAATGGAGACGGAACGGTGACAGTAAAGCTCTATAAACCGGGTAAGCTCTACGGTTACAATCCGGTATTTGTGACAGTGGACAAAACCTCCGTATTTAAAGGAAGCGGTAACCGCGGAGCAGTCGGCTGCCTTTGGGTGCAGATGTATGAGAAGGCATATGTAGCTTCCGGCATTAGAACAAACTTTTTTGGCAAAATAAAATATGACAGCATCTCCGGTGGATTAGCTGAAGAAGCTCTGGGATATATAACAGGACAAAAAGCAGAGAAGGTGTTTGATAATACATATTACGGCTCCCACTATAATGCTTCTCTTTCGTCAAAAATGAAGGAAAAGGATAATAAGACCGGAAAGACGACATACACACCGGAATTTGAAGAGGTGGTTAATGAGATCATAAAAAAACTTAAGTTTCATATAGGCAGGGGTGACGTTTTGGCTGCAAGTGCCTATAAGAAGCTGGTGGGATCTACCGGAAAGGGATCCTCAGGGGAGTCTATCAGGAGAGGTGTCGCCGGCAGGCATGCGTACACCGTAACGGATATGGAGATCATAGATGGTAAATACTATGTTCATGTCAGGAATCCCTGGGGTCAGTCAGCGGTAGAGACCGTGAAGAATGGCCTCACCGGCAAAAACATGATCCGGGAATCCCATGATTCGACACGTTCCGTCACCTTTTTGATGGAGATACACGACTTTGTGGAGAGCATGAGATATGTGACGGCTCTGGATTCAAAAAAGTTTTATCAGGCAGGAAAAAAGGCTCAGCCAAAGCTTTAGCCCCGGCGGCAGGTATCATAGATCAAGGCGGCCTACCCGAACTATGGCAGGGGATTTGTCCGGGAAGAACCGGTCTATGAGGGCTCCGTCAATGTCCGAATTGGGACTCAGAACTACTCGGGTACTGATGGGAAGATCAGTGATGATATCCATTGAGTAGGAGATCAGGGACGAAAGTGATCTGTCCTCAAAGCCCGGCAGTCTGTCAAGAAGTACGGGTCTGACAGTTCCTGAGACATCCTTTTTTACCAAAGATATGGCGACAGGAGTAGTTCCCTCCATCAAGACGGAGGAGAGTATCGGATCATAATCTCTATATGCTGTGGACAGACCTTTAGATAAAAGATAATCTGAGAATCCGGCCCATACCGCGGGTGCGGTGTCTGCCAAAGAGATCACGTCCGTTGGCTCATCATATATGGCCTGCAGTATCTTGTTGTCAGCGATATCGACAAGGGAAAGCGTAAGTTCAAAATAATCCTCTAGATGAAATTCAAAGCCGTGGCCAAGGAGATAGTTATAGAGATCATCATAATCACCGGAAGCGGGAATGGTGACATCTATATGGGCATGGTCCGGGAGGGAAGCAAAAAATGTCTCGTAGAGAGCTGCGCCGACAGTCTGATACCTCCGGGCGGTGGACACATAACACCATAACAGGTGTACCCGGCAGGAATAGTCATCTTTTTCTCCGCGGTCATTCTCTGCAGAAAAAATAAGGACTCCTACGGGGTGCGATACTACTTTGTCCTCCATGAGGGCACCAAGACAAAAGCAGTTTGCACGGTCCAGATACTGCCTTTGACTGTTTGGGATGAGTGGGATGAACTTATCACTGTTTTTCGTCGATATTTCGACAATAGTTATTTTGTATTTGTTTCTTTTCATAGGTAGAGTGTATCATTTTTTATAAAGCTTTGAAAGGGTTTGAAAATGGATGAGAGCAGCTTTGCAACAGACATAATGATCCCTTCCTTTATGGAGGCTGCGGGTAAGATAAAGTTGTTAACTATAGGAGATATCAAAAAACAGGCAGTCGAAGAGACAGCCGGGGAAAGTAGCAGCTTTGAACCGGTGATGGCATATGAACCGGCTCCGTCCGTAGATATCTACGGTTCCCCGGGAGTGACGCTTTTTTTCGAGAATGAGACCATACAGATTTCTGCAACGCCCATTCAGGAAGAAGAGGATATTTTTTTATATCGTGTCGTTGAAAATGGCTATGAGGATTGGGAGTTTGTGGCGGCCATGCTTCCTAAGGAAATGGAGTTCTTCCCATTTTTACCTATTATGTATGACAGGATGCGATCCGGTGACAGTGAGAGGTCTGATCTGGTCCGGAGCTATGAGGATACCAGGCTTCCTGCGCTGCGTGAAGCCTTGGCACAGCTTTCCATGAGGACAGTAGAGTCTGAATTTGAAGGGCGCAGGGTGGCAATAGCCATAGAAGAGGGCGGGCTCATCCGTTTTTATTATGATTATACAATACCGGAGCTGGAACTTACGGTACTTACAGTGGAGTTTGATGGAAAAACCCATTATATACCGGAATACCGGGGCGTTTCCGATGCCTACTTTTATGGCAGGATCCTGTCTGTTTTATCCGGTATGAACCTCCACTCCCATGCGGTGCGATAGCTCCTGTGAAAGTGGTATCACGGGGGCTTTTGTCAAAGAAGAAAGACAAGAACTGCGCAGCAGTTGGCATAAAAAGGCTCTGGCAGAGTGTGCAGGTGCTGATCTTGTTTTTCTGGATCCGGACAATGGTTTTCGGGAGTCCCTTCCAAAGGTGGTCAAGGATCATGTAAAATACTGTTATGCACACCAATTGGAAGGATATGTTTTCTTAGTTAAATGAAAGGTATCAGGATATGACCAAAAAGGAAAGAGAGCGCAATCTGCTCCAAATGCTTGA
>JAEELH010000142.1 GCA_016288825.1 Lachnospiraceae bacterium
ATATACTTCCTCCTTAATAAATAATATATTGTATAGAAAACTTTGGTTTTCCATAAGCCTTACCGTCTATAGTAGCTTATTATATTGTTTTTTTCAAGTTTATTTACTGCCCCCGGCTAGACATCAACTTCAAGTGAAGCCTCCGCCTCAGCCTGCTGCCTGTACTCCTCCATCTGCACCGCCGAAAGGGTTGGCAGATCTTCAATGGATGTAACTCCGAAGACACGGAGGAACTCCTCGGTTGTTCCGAAAAGCATGGGACGTCCCGGTGCATCCAGACGGCCTACCTCCTCTATCAGCTCATAGTCAACAAGTCTTGACACTGCATGATCGGAAGATACTCCTCTTATCTTTTCTATCTCCGCCTTGGTAACTGGCTGCTTGTATGCGATTATGGAAAGGGTCTCAAGCATCACGTCCGAAAGGACATACTTTTTCGGCTGCTTGGCAATACGGATAAGGTATTCGTAAACCTCCTTGACCGTACACATCTGATAAGCGCCCTCAAGCTTGACAATGGAAAATCCCCTGTCCTGGCTCTCATATTCACTGATAAGTTCCTCAACGATGGCGTCCACCTGCTCTGCCGTAAGTCCCAGGGCCTCAGCCATTGCCGATACCTCCACGGACTTTCCCATGGCAAAAAGGATGCCCTCTATGGCTTTTTTTGCTTCTTTTTCTTCCATCCTGATAATTCCTATGCCGCGATCTGCGACTCCATTATGATATCTCCGAAAATCTCTTCCTGGCTGGCTATGATATCTCCCACCTTCATAAGCTCCAGGATAGCTAAAAAGGTTACCACTATCTCGGTACGGCTGCTCTGATCCTCAAGCAGCTTTCTGAAGGAAAAGGTTTTGTTATCCTTTGCAAAGGAATGAAGCCAATCCATCTTTTCCTCAAGAGAGACCTCTTCCTTTTTGATGGATCCGAACCTGCTCCTGATGGGATCCACACGTCCCTTTTCCCTGGCAAGTACATCCTGAAAGATCCTTCCGAGGCTGCTCAGAGTAATACCCGAAACAAGCTCATCCAGATCCACAGGCTGCTCATATGACTTGACCTCCTCCGGAATGGTAGGTTCCTTAAAGATCACGTGATCAGCATCCATCTGCCTGTCCCGGAGTTCCTCAGCAAACTGCTTGTACATCTTGTACTCAAGCAGCGCACGTACCAGCTCTGCTCTGGGGTCGGCCTCCTCGTCTTCCTCCTCTACCTTGGGCGGCTTGGGAAGAAGCATCCTGGCCTTGATGGAAAGAAGGGTCGACGCCATCACAAGAAACTCACTCATGATATCTAGATCCGCCTTTTTCATCTCCTCGATATACTCAAGATACTGGTCGGTTATGGTCACGATGGGGATATCGTAGATATTGACTTTATTCTTGTCAATGAGATGAAGGAGAAGATCCAGCGGCCCCTCAAACACCTCAAGCTTAACAGAAAGTTCCATTATTTCCTACCTGTGGAACCGAATCCGCCCTCTCCCCTCTCTGTCTCGGGAAGTGAGTCCGATTCCGTAAATGTAACAGCCAGAAAAGGAAGGACCACAAGCTGTGCTATCCTCTCGCCTGCTGCTATCTCTCTTACACTGTCCGTATCATTGTGGAGAGCAACCTTGATCTCTCCGCGGTAATCCGCATCCACTACTCCGACACAGTTTGCAGGACGAAGTCCCTGCTTGGATGCAAGACCGCTGCGGGCAAAAATACCTCCGAAGTATCCCTCGGGAATAGCTGCCGCAAGGCCCGTTCCTACCATAGCCGTAGTGTGTGGCTCTATTGAAATGGGCTCCGTAGTATCCGCATACAGATCATAGCCTGCCGCGAAGTCACTGCCTCTCTCGGGAAGTCTGGCACTTTCTGTCAGTTTTTTAATCTTTATCTCCATGATGGTACCTTACTTTCCTGCGTTGTGGTGAAGTGAGAATCTGTTTTCCTTACCGGCCAAAAGCCTCTTGATGTTGTCCTTGTGTCTGAAGATATCAAAGAATACAACGACTGCAAGTACGATATAGCACTCAATAAGATTCTCGGCAGGCATGAAAAGAATGCCGAGCTGTCCCATGACGATAACCTGGATAAGAAGAGAAAGTGCACCGAGTATGGAACCCAGTGAAACAAATCTTGTCAGAAATACTGTTCCCAGGAAGACTACTGCTGTAATGGGAAGGATCTGGGGGAAGCAGATGATGGCAAGTCCCAGAGTGGATGAAATGCCTTTACCTCCCTTGAAACCTCTGTGTACAGGAAAGATGTGTCCGATAACCGCACCGGCTGCAGCGTAAAGCATAAGAAGATGTACGCTTTCCCCTGTCATTCCTCTGAAGATAAAGTAAACAACGACTGCGGGCACGATAGCCTTAAGAGCATCGCACGCAAGAGTGATGAATCCCAACTTATTACCCAGAACCCTGAGAGTATTAGTTGCTCCCGTGTTGCCGCTGCCCTGACTGCGAAGGTCAATACCCTTGGCCTTTGCAAATATCTCTCCGAAAGACACAAGTCCCGGTATGTAACCTATAGCAGCTGCAATGATACGCATCCAAATTGTCATTTGTCCTCTTTCCTTTCTCTTGCAATAAACTTGATCGCTGTTCCCTTAAATCCAAAAGCTTCTCTTATCCTGTTCTCCAGATACCTGACATAGGAAAAATGAAGAAGCTTTTTGTCATTAACAAAGATAACAAACGTCGGAGGCTTGACTCCCACCTGGGTCGTGTAGAACACCTTGAGCCTCTTGCCCTTATCGGTAGGGGGCTGCTGCATAGCCAGGGCCTCTGTGATTATCTCATTGAGTACTCCGGTAGCAATGCGCAGGGTGGAGTTCTCAAGTACAACATCTATCATCTCATATATCTTGCCGGTGCGCTGTCCGCTTTTGGCTGATATAAAAAGGATCTGTGCATAAGGCATGAAGGAAAGGGTTGACCGGATCTGGTCGGTGTATTCACCTATGGTCTTATTATCCTTTTCGATCGCGTCCCACTTGTTGACGCAGATGATGATACCCTTGCCGCGATCATGAGCGATACCGGCTATCTTGGCATCCTGCTCACTGACGCCCTCAGTAGCGTCTATCATAATGATTACGATATCGGACTTCTCAACGGCGCTGACTGCACGGATAACACTGTATCTCTCCAGCTCCTCCTTGATCTTGCTTTTCCTGCGAAGACCTGCCGTATCAACGAAGATATATTCCTTACCGTTGTATTTGACTCTGGAGTCAATGGCATCTCTGGTGGTCCCGGCAATATCCGAAACGATTACCCTCTCCTCGCCGCAGAGCCTGTTGACAAGGGAAGACTTGCCAACATTGGGCTTGCCCACAATGGCAATTCGCGGTGTATCATCCTCTTCCTCTCCTGCCTCTCTCTTGGGGAAATAAGCAGTCACTGCATCAAGCATATCACCGATACCTAACTGTGAAGCGGATGAAACCGGTATGGGATCTCCCATGCCAAGATTATAGAACTCATAAACATCCGGCATCTGCTTTTCAAAGGAATCCACCTTATTGACAACCAGCACCACCGGCTTGCCTGATCTGCGGAGCATGTCAGCTACCTTGCCGTCATCATCCAAAAGACCGCTTCTTGCGTCTACAAGAAAAATGATAACATCCGCCGTATCTATGGCTATCTGGGCCTGATCCCTCATCTGGGACAGGATGATGTCACTGGAGTCCGGCTCGATACCACCGGTGTCCACAAGGGTAAAGCTGTGATCCAGCCACTCCACATCCGCATAGATCCTGTCACGGGTCACTCCCGGAGTATCCTTAACTATTGCTATCCTTTCCTTGGCAAGTGCGTTAAATAGTGTGGACTTGCCGACATTTGGTCTGCCTACTATGGCAACTACCGATCTGGACATAATTTCACCTCTGTCATCTCGTGACGAATTCAAAAGCGTTGGGGATCACCCTGATCTCATCAGGATCAATAGCCACAACATCAAATCTCACAGGAGTATCCTCGGAAATCTGATATCTGGTCATATAAAAAAGTGCAGCCTTGCATATCCTGACCTGCTTGGTATGGCTTACGGCTTCTTCAGGATAACCACTTGTTCTTTTTGTCCGATATTTGACTTCAACGAAAACAAGGTATCCGCCTTCGCTTGCAACTATATCTATTTCCCCCGCTCTGGAGTAAAAATTGCGCTCCAGTATGCGATATCCCCTTTTGGTAAGTTCACCGGCTGCAATGTCTTCATAATGTGAGCCGGTACTTCTTTTATTAGGTGTCAAATACGATCCCCCAGCTTAGCACGGACTTTGTCCATGCCATCAACAAATACCAGGATCTGAGCCACGACCTCGTAAAGCTCAGGCGGTATTGCATCTCCTATCTCCAACTTAGAAAGAGTCTCTGCAAGTGCTGCATCCGTATAGAAGGGTACGTCCGCCTCTTTTGCCTCCGCTATGATCTTTTCCGCAACTGCACCCTTACCGCTAGCAAGGATCTTGGGAGCATCATCTCCCGGCTCATACGCCAGGGCGACGGCAGTCTTTGTTTTTTCTTTTTCTGCCATAGCGCCTCCAAAAACAGTTCCACTCAGGCTCTGACATCAAAGGAATACCGAAGCAGGCTTGAAGACTTTGCTGTAGGTGCATCCCTTTTGATGAAATCCTCAACGAAATTAACGGGCTTTCCCCCGCTCTCAACACCGATCTTACAATTATATCCCAATTCTTCCAGTTTGGCCTCAAGAATATGGATATTATTGGCTACAAGTTCATAGGATCTATCGTCCGCCATGTAAAACTGGGTATCGACATTTTTACCCTTCATGCGGACCGAGATATCTGTGGAACCCAGATGTTCAAGATCAAAATGCAAAAACGCGGTGACCTCATCCGAGTCCTCTTTTTTCCTTTTCTTGTTGTTATAAACGTATAGTTCACCGGTAGCATCCTGGCCGGAAAGTTTTATCGGGATCTGAATATAAGAATACATCTGGTTGACCTGATTGATAAAGTCAATGTTTTCCTTAACATCCATTGCTGCCTGGGCCAAGGGCATGGAATTCGGCATGATCTCCTTGGCACTTTGGCTGAGACGCTGCATGTCCTGCTGCATCTTCTGATACATGTCGTCTATCTTGCCCTTTTCCCGGATCTCCCTGGGCTCCAGGGAATACTTTTCCGTGAAAGCAGCTGATAAAAGATCCTTGAGCGTACCTGATGCTGATAACTTTTTCAGTTTTTCGGGATTGGATGAAGCGTGTTCCGTAACCGCCAAAAGGATGTCCTTCACCGTCGCATCCTTTTTAAGGTTACCGTGCTTGTCAAACAGATCCGGATACTTTGATCCAAATTCCGGATCCTCCTTAAGCGTCTGAGATATGGACGAAAACGTCTCCTCAGAAAAGGCCCTGCCCGCAGATCCCACAGGATACTCGTATCTTGCAAGTTTCTCCTCCTGAGGCTGCTCGGAAGATATAAGGATGTCTGCACCGGGCATTCCTTCGCCGCGGATATTCCTGCCATCCGGAGTTATGGTCTCCTCAGACAGCTTTCCTGCTACAAGTCCGTCCTCGGACAACTGAAGTGCTTCCTGCTGCAAAGTCTGAACCTGGACTTGCTGCGGCTCTGCTTTTTCTCCGGGATAAATTACATCGGATACTTCTCGGAGAAACTCTCCTGCCACAGCCGGGTCTGTTTCCTCCATTGCAAAGGCGCTCTCAATGGCCCCTGAAAGATCCGAAAGCCCTGTCATGAGCGCTCCCTCCCCGGCCTTATAATTGGAAAGCTGGGTGAGCATCTCATCCGTCACCGGAAGATCTGACTGCTTGAGAGTAACTATATCCTGCACATCGGCTTCCGGATGCATGGCAACCAAACGAGCCATGTCCGTAAGGCTTTTGGTATCAATTGGCATCTGATTTTTCATCATCTCATCCACCATCCTGATGGTGGACTCAGTCTGGGGTATCTGGGCTGCGCGAAGAGCATTCTCAAGGGCCGGATTGCCGCTCTCACCCCCAATGGAAACCGGATGGATAGAGATCATCTTGCCGTCATTCTTTTTTACCTGAAAAAAGACAGACTCTCCCTGCTCCACCGATACTCCCTTGTCCAGCCTTGCCGTAATATTCTGGCCGCTGGAAAGCCCCAGGATGACCTGGGAGCCCTTAACGGAATTAACGGTACCCTCAAATATCTGCCCCACCTGAAGCTTAGCAAGGGTAGAAACAAGCTGCTCTACACCCTGGGTTCCCTCAGGAACTTTGCCGCCTCCTGCTGCGAGCATATTCTGATATGAGTTCATCAGATCCGATATCTGCATAAAACCCTCTCACTGCGCACTGTCAGGCAATACCAGACCGCCGCTTTCAATCTTTTTCTGTAAAAAGGTGTATCTGTGGATGGGACTGATCCCCAGCTTTGCAAGAGCCTCGTAATGTGCCTTGGTACCATAGCCCTTGTGCTGTGCAAAGCCATAGCCCGGATACTTTTGATCCGCCTCGACCATCATCCTGTCCCTGGTGACCTTGGCGATGATACTCGCCGCTGCTATAGTCACACTTTTGGCGTCACCCTTGATGATCGGCACCTGAGGGATATCTACCCCCGGTATCTCAACCGCATCATTAAGAAGGATGTCAGGAGTTATCGAAAGCTTTGAAACAGCTTCCCTCATTGCCACGTAAGTTGCCTGGAGGATATTGATCCTGTCGATCTCCCGGTGATCTACCACTCCCACACCGACTGCTTCTGCCTCCTGCATTATCACGTCAAAAAGCTCATCCCGCTTTTTGGGGGTAAGCTTCTTGGAATCGTTGATATACTCTATTATGCAGCCGGGCGGAAGGATAACTGCCGCCGCAACAACAGGGCCCGCCAGCGGTCCCCGGCCTGCCTCATCTATCCCGCAGATATATCTGCAGGTAGGCGCATACTCTTTTTCGTATACGCTCATGGACTCAAGTCTGTTTCTCTCGTCCTCGGGACTTTTTTTCATCAGTCCTCCTCCAGCTCCTCATTCTCTAGATAATACAAGGAATCTTCAAGAGCCTTTTGTCTGTCCTCCATGGAGTAGATGTGATCACTGTTGTACTTGTGATTTAAAACAGTGATATTGTCAAAAGGATAAATGCGGACCCAAGCCCTGCCAAGTATCCTGTCTCTTTTAATGGGACCCACATCCCCAAAACGGCTGTCCTCGCTCTCGTTACGATTGTCTCCAAGAACGAAAAACTCATCATCCGCAAGGGTTATGGGATAATCCCAAATACCCATATCCTCGATCACTTCCCGTCCAAAGCCCTCTTCCAGGATCTTGCCGTTAATGTAGATCTGACCGAACTCATCGATCTCCACAGTCTCTCCCGGAAGTCCGATGATACGCTTGATATAGTAAGTATCCTCATCACCCTGCGGTGGGAAGATGACGATATCAAATCTCTCGGGGTCGTGGAATCTGTATGAGATCTTGTCAATGATCAGATTGTCACCGTCCTGAAGGGTAGTCTCCATGGAATGTCCTGACACAACGGTCCTCTGCCCCACATAATGTACCACAAAAAAAGTAAGCGCAAGTATTACAAACAGATACAGGAAAAAGCTTCCGACCTCTTTTACGATACTGACCTTTTCCTTCTCTGTTCCGCCTATCTGCTCATCAGACGCCTTAGGATCAAAAAAATCGTTCACATCTGTTCCTTTCTGTGATGATCACACTCTCTGGAATGTGATCCTTCCAAGTTTTCCGCCTCTCATATCATCCAGTATAAGCCCTGCTGCCCTGGAAATATCCGGCTCCCCACCGGCTGCAAGAAGGCTTCTTTTCATAGCAAGTTCCGAAAGCACATCCGCATCGGAAAGATCCTCGCCTATATCATACTTTTCACTTATCCTGCCGGGATAAAGGGATGCCAGCCTGTGATAAAACTCTATTGCCAGCTCCTCCCTGCCTGCTATCTCATCCTTGATAGCGCCTATTCCTGCCAGGAGAACACCAACCTCCGGATCCTCAAACTTGGGCCAAAGGATACCGGGTGTATCCAAAAGCTCCAACTGACCGGAAAGCCTTATCCACTGCTTTCCTCTGGTAACTCCGGGCTTGTTGCCTGTCTTGGCACTCTTGCGTCCCGAAATGGTATTGATAAGCGTGCTCTTTCCACTGTTGGGAATACCGCAAACCAATGCCCTTACGGGTCTGTTTTTAATCCCTCTACGAGCATCCCGCTCTCTTTTAGCGGCACTCGCCTTTTCTATCTCGCTCCGCAGAGCCGAAAGTCCTGCTCTCGATCTGGTATCAAGAGCTGACGCAAAAAATCCCTGCTCTCTGTAATGCGAAAGCCACGCAGCAGTAGCCGCTTCATCTGCCAGGTCCGACTTTGCCAGGACCAACAGCCTCGACTTACCCTGGGCAAGATTGGATATGTCCGGATTGCGACTTGCCTCGGGAATTCTGGCATCCAAAAGCTCGATCACCAGATCAATAAGTTTGATATCTTCTTTTATCTGCCTAAGGGCCTTGGTCATATGCCCCGGGTACCACTGAAGTTCCAAGAGCACCTCCTTAATGAACAAGTCCGAAATTGGACAAAGTCGCATCCAGCCAGACTATTCCCTTAAGTTCATCACCGGAGATATTACCAATGGTGGCATATCTGCTGTCCTCACTGTTGTTGCGGTTATCTCCCAGGAGGAAATACTCACCCTCATCCAGTTTTATATCATTGGCTGCAAGGCCTGCCGACACGGTCTGATCCACATCCGCAACCTCGGAAAAAGGCTCCCCGTTAACATAAACAAGTCCGCCCTTGATAAGTATGGTATCTCCCGGCACACCAACCACTCGCTTGATAGAACACTGGGCAGAAAGATTGCCTGCGGGAACAAATACCACAACATCGTTGGTCCTGGGAGCTCGAAAACGCAGGCTGAGTTTGTCCAAAAGAACAGTGTCACCCAGGGAAAGTGTAGGCTCCATAGACTCCTCCGGAACCGTGATCGTTGTACCAAATGCACTCACCAAAAGAAAAGCCGCAAAGATCACTGCCGCAAATTCCAGGATAAGTAAAGTGAAATATCTGACTGATGATGCCTCTATTTTTTTTCTGTTGTGCCTGTGGCTGGAGCGTCTTCGCTGGGCCAGAGACCGTCGCGAACTGCTCTTGACGCCAATACGGCTAAGATCCGGCATATATCAATAACTCCAAATAACTAAAAAACAGAAAAAGGACAACCATATCAGGTTGTCCTCATACATTAGATCGTCTCCTTGACTTTTGCCTTCTTACCAACCCGATCACGTAAGTAGTTCAGCTTAGCACGACGAACTTTTCCTCGTCTTACTACGTCAATCTTCTCAACATTGGGGCTGTGAAGAGGCCATGTCTTCTCAACACCTACGCCATTAGAAAACTTACGAACAGTGAAGGTCTCACGATTGCTTCCGCCCTGGCGCTTGATAACGATTCCCTCAAACACCTGAACTCTCTCGCGGTTACCCTCCTTGATCTTGTTGTGAACACGTACTGTGTCTCCAACTGAAAACTGATCAACTGATTCTTTTTTCTCATTCTGCTCGATCTCAGAAATGATCTCTTTTGCGTTCATATATTCCTCCTTGTTTTCTTTGATGTTCTTATCTTAATGAAAAAACAGAGGAACATCTCCGTATAGCAACTTTGATAGGATACCACGTGTTACATAAAAAAGCAAGCACAAATTTTGGTTACAGTGTCAAAAGTCATATTTGCCGTTTTGCTTGCAAAAAAGGCAAGCTCAAGTTTCTAACAGGTCCGGACGCAGCGCCCTGGTCCGCTCAAGCGACTCCTGATATCTGTACTCATCGACTCTGGCGTGGTCTCCTGATAACAGGATCTCGGGAACTTCCCTGCCCATCCATACCCTGGGACGGGTATACTGAGCATGCTCAAGCAAGCCATCCTCAAAGCTTTCATGAAGAGCTGACTCACTGTTGTGAAGGACTCCGGGCAGAAGCCTGGACACACAATCAGCCAGCACCATAGCCGGCAGCTCTCCGCCTGTAAGAACGTAGTCTCCTATGGATATCTCGCGGTCAACGATCTCATCAAGTACTCTCTGATCGATACCCTCGTAATGACCGCAAAGAATGATCATGCTCTCAAGTGATGCCAACTCGCCTGCCATAGCCTGATTTAAAGTTTGGCCCTGAGGCGACATATAGATCACCGGTGCATCATCTCCTGCCATCTGTCTAACATGACGATAGCAGTCATAAACAGGCTGGGCCTGCATAACCATACCGGCACCTCCGCCGTATGGATAATCATCGACCCTGCCATGCTTTTCTTCTGTATAATCTCTGATATTGACTGCCTCGATCTGCAGCTTTCCCTTTTCCATGGCCCGTCCTGTAATGCTTTCCGACAAGCCTGACATGACCATGTCAGGAAACAGAGTCATAATGTAGATACGCATACTCTCACCATCAAAGTCCGGGTAAAAGATGAACGATCATCCTGCCCGCTTCTATATCCACATCCAAAATGCAGTCTTTGATGGCAGGTATAAGTATCTGTCCATCTGTCTTATCAACTACATATACATCATTGGCGCCGGTCTCGAGTACATCAGTAAGCTCCCCGAGATGCTCTCCCTCATCGGTTTCAACCGAAAGACCGATAAGATCCGCGATATAATACTCACCTTCCTCAAGAGGAATGGCATCCTCGCGGCTCACCATGATAGCCACATTTCTAAGTCCCTCTACGGACTCAATGGAATCATAGCCCTCAAAAGCAAGAAGCACCTGTCCCTTAAAATAAGAAACATTTCTTATCTTAACAGACAAGTCCCCCTTCGATGTCCGAAGGAGGACCTGACTGAGCTTATCAAATCTACGCGGAACATCCGTGGTGGGATGAATCTTAACCAGACCATGAAGTCCGTGAGGTCTGGAAATGACCCCTACACGTAAATACTGCTCCATGGGCGATCACGCATCGATAATGTCAACAACGACCTTTTTGTCGCTGCGGCTTGCAGCTGCCTTAACAACAGAACGGATAGCCTTTGCGATCCTTCCCTGCTTGCCGATAACCTTGCCCATATCCTCGGGAGCAACAGACAACTCGATTATGGTTGTCCTGTCTGAATCACGCTCAGTCACTACCACAGCCTCAGGATTCTCTACCAGAGCCTTGGCAATAACTTCTACCAATTCTTTCATAGGATCTCCTATCTTTTTTTACTTCTCGATGCCTGCGCTCTTAAGAAGACGAGCTACTGTCTCTGTAGGACGTGCGCCGTTTGCCAGCCACTTTTTAGCAAGCTCTTCGTTAACATGAACCTCGCTGGGGTTCTTCATGGGATCATATGTACCGATCTCCTCGATGAAACGACCGTCTCTGGGAGAGTTGGCATCTGCAACTACGATCCTGTAAAAGGGCTTTTTCTTCTTTCCAAGTCTTGTAAGTCTGATCTTAACCATTGTTTTAAAATCCTCCTAAAAAATAAAAAAATAACATCTATGCTAAAAGTCTGAAATCAGACTCTTATGCCTACATACCGAAAGGGAACTTCATCCTGCCGCGTTTACCCTTGGTAAGACCGCCCATCTTTTTCATCATCTTTTTGGACTGCTCAAACTGCTTGATAAAGCGATTGACCTCTGCGATATCAACGCCGGCTCCACGGGCTATCCTATGCTTGCGGCTGGGATTCATAAGCTTGGGATTGGCTCTCTCCTCAGGGGTCATGGACATGATCATTGCTTCCGTACGAGCCAGTTTCTTTTCATCAATGGCTCCCTCCAGATCACTGGCGGACATGCCCTGGATAGGTGACATACCCGGCATCATTGAAAGGATACTTGATATTCCTCCAAGCTTTTTCATCTGTGACATGGACTCAAGGTAGTCATTGTAGTCGAACTCGGCCTTTTGCATCTTGCGACCAAGATCTATGGCCTTGTCCTCATCGATGTTTTCCTGAGCCTTTTCGATAAGAGTCAGGATATCTCCCATGCCAAGGATACGATTGGCCATACGATCCGGATAGAACTGCTCCAGATCCGAAAGCTTCTCTCCCATACCACAGTAGAGAATGGGAGCTCCGGTCACTGCCCTGATAGAAAGTGCCGCACCGCCTCGGGTATCGCCGTCCAGCTTGGTAAGAATGACTCCGTCTATTCCAACCTTTTCCTGGAATGATGATGCCACATTGACTGCATCCTGACCTGTCATGGCATCCACAACAAGTATGGTCTGATGAACCTCTACCGCTGACTTGATGTCGGAAAGTTCCTGCATCATATCCTCATCCACATGAAGACGTCCTGCCGTATCTATGATAACAACATTGAGATGGTCCTTAGCGGCCTGCTCCATAGCGGCCCTAACGATCTCTACAGGCTTTTTGTCTGTCCCCATATCAAAAACGGGAACTTCCTGCTTTTGTCCGTTGATACGCAGCTGCTCAACTGCCGCGGGTCTGTATACGTCGCAGGCTACCAGAAGGGGATGCTTGCCCTTAAGCTTCATCTTGCCTGCAAGTTTGGCGGCCGTAGTCGTCTTACCTGCACCCTGAAGGCCTGCCATCATGATCACTGTGGTAGCCTGACCGGGCTGATAAACGATCTCGGTAGTCTCAGAACCCATAAGGGAAACCAATTCGTCGTTAACGATCTTGATAACCGACTGGGCGGGATTCAGTCCTGAAAGGACATCCGTACCTGTGGCACGCTCCTGCACACTCTTGGTGAAATCCTTGACAACTCGGAAGTTAACATCCGCTTCCAAAAGCGCCATGCGGACTTCCTTAAGTGCTGCCTTGACATCATCCTCAGACAGACGTCCCTTGCCCCTAAGGCCCTTGAAGATATTCTGTAGTTTGTCTGTAAGGGAATCAAATGCCATTACAACTCCTCCATGATCTGCTCTGAGAGACTGACTATGGTCGAAAGTCCCCGGTCTCTGGCCTCATCATCGATCTGCCTGACCAGTTCTTCTATACGAAGAAACTTCTCATATAAATGAAGTCTGCTTTCGTACTCCTCCAGTGCCTTTTCACCTCTCATAAGATGCGCATGTACGCCCTGTCTGCTCATCCCCAACTCAGCGGCTATCTCCGAAAGAGACAGGTCCTCGAGAAGGGTTGCCTCGCAAATGCGTCTCTGTTGCTCACCCAGAAGCTCACCGTAAAAATCAAAAAGGCTTCCGAAACGTATCTTTTCTTCCATAAGTCCTCCATGCAACGGGATACAATATAACACAAAAAAAAGTATGTGTCAACCTTTTTTGTTGACACATACTTATCTACCTCCTGCTGCACTGACCAGTGCATCTCCAAGACTGTCCAGAATGAGTGCTCTCTCATCCATGATCTGTCTGAGGATCTCAGCTGATGACCTGTCTCCAGTACTGTCCGGATGATATTTTTTGACCAGCACTCTGTACTCATGCTTGAGCACACTGATATCTGCCATAGCCTCGCTGGAAAACCACTTGAACACATTGTCCGCAGGGGCGCTCTGCTCTCCGGCCTGACGTCTGGATCTGCTTTCCTTTCTTTTGCGTTCTCTTTCCTTTTCTCTTTCCCTCTCCTCGTAAGCTCTTCTTGCCTTTTCCGAAGGATTCTCAAAAGTGATCCCCTCATCCTCTCTGGGCTCGCCGGCAAACTCACTGTGATCCGTAACCTCATCGGACTGCCACTCAAAGAAGGGGATATCTATCTTTTCATAAACAGGCGTAAGGAAGAAAAGATCCTTGTAACAATAAAGCCTGTAATCCATCATGGTATCTGCCAAGGAACAAAGCAGGGCGTCCGGTTCGTGATAAAGTCTGAGAATATGATCCGCAAAGGGATGAGATGCCTCCCGAATAATGCTTTCTCTTGCCCTGGCCGCTGCCACGGTCTCACGGATCATGTTGGAAAGCTCATCCTCCATCTCGCTTCTCATCTGCTGATATTCGTCTATCCTGCTGTCATATTCGGCAATCTCCCTGAAAAGCTGGGTAATATCGTTCTCGGAGTTTTCAAATTTCTCCTTGCTCCCGGCCTTAAAGGCCTGGCTCTTTTTCTCGACGCAGGCACGCATATTCTCTCTGGTGCGTTCCTTCATCCGGGTAGATATCTCTATGAGATTATCCATCCTTTCTATAGATCTGCGAAGAACGCTGCCGTCCGGCGAGGTGTGCCAAAATACCTGTCTTATAAAATCCGGATCATCATATAATATAGAAGCAACAAAAACGTAATCATATAGGGAATCCACCATCCGGTCCCTACCCAGCGGCCCCCTGCCGCTACCCCAATCCCTCATGCTCAGCATTTCGAGAACAAGGTCTTTATTCCTGATCATCAGCGCATAATGGAGTGGTGTAAGTCCGATATCATCCGTATATTGCATTGCTCCCACTGCCGGGGGATTGCCGGTCAAAAGCATCTCATATACTCCCGACATACGATTTTTGCCGTTCTTTGCAATAACACTTCTTAAAAACCAGCATCTTTGTACCGGAAGATACGGAGATATCATCTCCAAAAGTTCATCAAAGAGCTGCATATCCTCAATCCTGATACATAGCATGCAAAGCAGCTGTGCCTCCTCCAGCGTAAGTCTGGATCTGGACTTGAGGTTCAGATAAGGTCCGAGAAGGGACTTAGTCATAAATACAGCAGAAACATTGGCAATATCCCTGATATAAGGTTCAAAGAATAACTTGCCGGGTGTCCGCAGAGTCACTATGGTTTCACGAGGCACCGTTCCTTCCATGCGCTCAAGGAACACTTCATATCTTGCAGGATCGCATCTGCGGTACTCGTTTTCGGCACGAAGCAGAAAAGCATCTGTCACAAATGCAGGATGCTGCTCTATGATAGAAAGAAGTTCCTCATACTTTCCTTCAAGGATCCCGTCTTCGGAAAATCCACGCCTTACATAAGAAAGTGCCCACTCAAGAGTAAGCTCATAGTTTCTTTTATCATCGTTATTGCCTCTGATAAGCTGCTGCTGAAGGCCGCGAAGAAGCTCACAAAGCTCATCTCCCGTAGTATCACCTGGAGTTACGGTACGGCCGAAGATGCGCATCTCTCTCCTGTCGGAAAGAAGACGCACCATATCTCTGCTGTTTTCCTGATAAACAAGGTAAGAACAGATCTCAGAAAGAGGGATACGATTGGAAGGTGCCCAGTCCTCATGAGACGGATGGATATAGATAGCCTGATCGGTTATGATGGTTCCGCTTCCCTCCATTGAAAAAGGGTTACTTTGGGAACTATAAGCATAAACCACCATATGCTCCTCACGGGGAATACGGTAGTTGACAAAATACGTGTCTACATTATCAAGTTTTGAGAAGTCAAATACCAGACTACGGCACTTCTGTCTGCCGACAGCCAGTATTTCCGAATAACGCGACATGCTATAACCCCGCTATTTCAAACATCCTCGAAAAACGATCAGTGTAAGTAAAGTCCTTTTTAACTCTCTCATAACCGGCCTCGGTAATCTCCAGCCGTTCCTCCTCATGAGAAAGATAATGATCACATAAAGCTATGGCCTCCTCCATGCTGCCATAGCATACAACCTCGCTTCCCAGATCAAAAAGCTCGGCAAGTTCCGGCTGATAAGCCGAAAGCAGAAAACCACCGCATCCCAAAACATCCAGCGCCCTAAGAGGGATACCGCTCCTGATAACTCGCAGGACGGGATTGAGATTGATACGGCTGTTTTTAAAAATGAGAGGCATCTGCGTATTATAATCAGCCCAAGGCCTGATCCTGCAGTCCGATATCAGACCTGATACCGAATCCGGAACCTCTCCGGAATACAGTGACACATCATATCTCTTAGACAGCGCACTTATAAGTGTAAGTCTGTCCTGAAAAGTCATGTAAGTACCCATGGCATAAGAAAGACGTCTTCTTGCAATATGCATATCCTCTGTCCCGAGGATACCCGTAAGTGAAGAAAGCCTCTCATCAGTCATCAGTTCATCAGACAGATAATACCCGTATATCCGCCTCTGTGAATCGGATATACCCCTAAAGAACCCTCGGTCATAAGGCTCCATGGCTCCCAAAAGCGCAGGGAAGGTTGATTGGTACAAAGATCCCACAAGTGAAATGTCGCGGACATGGTCATCACTTTTATGTGCTGCCTCATCCCAAAGATCACAGCTGACAGCCAGAGGCATATGAAAAACCCTCTCAAGCCCTCTTGAACTGTAGTCACTAACCTCCCACCTGTCAAAAAGGAAGATATTGTTTTCCTCATACTCCATGTCAGATAGTGTAGGCAGGTTCTGAGGGCAGTCATAACTCCAGGATATATACCTACAATGCGCTCTGTGACATGCTCTGGCAACCAGCGGCCAAAAGTTAACCGTAAATACCGCATCAGGAGTCTCTTCTTCTATGTCCGATATCAGACTTTTAAAAAGTGCCTCATCCTCATAGATATCCTCCGGAGTATAATGGGTCCTGACAGTACAGGAAACGCCCATCTTTCCCAATTCATACTCTACTGCTCTGTCTATATATGAGACAAAAAGCCTCTCAAAAAGGATACGCATAACAGCTCCCTGATAACCATATGTCGTCACAAAACCGATAAGATTATACCATATTTTGTGGTAATACGCTACTACAAACATAAAAAATACATATTTGTTGCAGCGAACCGACCTTGGACCCTGAGTGTAGTGTACTTTGTCACAGGAGATGGGGTGAGCCGGAGTAAGAAAAAGGTCCGGGGGACCTTTTTCCCGGCGAACCGACCGAAGCATGGCTGTGCCATGCTGAGACCTTAGAACCTGAGTGTAGTGTACTTTATCACAGGAGATGGGGTGAGCCGGAGTAAGAAAAAGGTCCGGGGGACCTTTTTCCCGGCGAACCGACCGACGAAGCCGCTTTGCGGCGAGGAGACCTTGGACCCTGGGTCCAAGGTCTCTCCTGTATAAAAAGGAAGGGTCAGAGTAAAACTCTGACCCTTCCTTTTTATACAGGAGATGGGACTTGAACCCACACGTGGTTGCCCACGTCAGATTTTGAGTCTGATGCGTCTGCCATTCCGCCACTCCTGCTCAAACAGCAAACCAATACTACCACACATCTTACCAAAAAGCAAAGATTATTTGGTCTGCTTATTGATATAGTTCGATCTGTACTTGGAATATACTATCCTCTGCCCCGAATACAGCCCGTAATAACCGGACATCAGGTACGAAAAAGCACATGCCAGAAGAAAATAGGGTGCACCCTCAAGTCCAAACAATTCTATACATATAAGAAGAGACGTGACCGGACAATTAGTGATACCGCAGAACACCGCTCCCATTCCCATTGCCGCACAAAGTGCCGGATCAAATCCCACCAGATCACCGAAGGCCGAACCTAAAGATGCGCCTATGAAAAACGACGGAACAATCTCACCGCCCCTATACCCTGCAATAATGGACAGAACGGTAAATAGGATTTTGACTAAAAATCCCAATTCAAATGCGTCATAATCCGGATCCATACAAGCTACTATATGATCAATTCCGGCCCCATTATAAGTCTGTGATCGGACTATAGCCGTGAGAAGAAGTATAATGCTTCCGAATATCAGACCTCTGATATATGGATTCGGGATATGTTCTTTCGAAAAGTTGCTGCCACGGTGCAGCATAAAACAAAAAACTATGCTGACCAGTCCGCAAAGCGCTGCCAAAAGGACTGTCCAGCCTGCTCCTGCCGGGGTAAAGTCCGGTATAGTACCGATATCAAAAAAAGGTGCCGGTGCCCCAAGCTGTGATGCGATTGCCCTGGCAATAAAGGAAGATGCTACACAAGGGACCAGCGCCGCATAATGCATGATACCTACTGATACAACCTCCATAGAGAAAAATGAAGCTGCCAGAGGCGTTCCGAAAAGTGCAGAAAAGGCCCCACTCATCCCCGCCATGATCATCGTCTTTTTGTCCGCATCCTCCAAACGGAAGATCCGGGAAACAGTCGCTCCGAGAGATCCTCCCATCTGAAGC
>JAEELH010000143.1 GCA_016288825.1 Lachnospiraceae bacterium
AGTCCCTCGGTAGCCTCCTTCTGGAAGATGACGCGGAGCGTCAGCAGGATAAGATGAAGGTCAAGAAGGATGGATCTCTTTTGAACGTAGATCATATCGAACTTGAGCTTATCGTAGGTTGTGGTGTTGTACTTGCCGTAAACCTGGGCGTAGCCGGTGAGGCCGGCCTTAACTGCAAGTCTAAAATCAAACTCAGGAATCTTTTCACAGTACTGAACGTGGATCTCAGGCCTCTCAGGTCTGGGTCCGACAACAGACATATCTCCCCAGAGAATATTGAAAAACTGGGGAAGCTCGTCGATTCGGGTAGCCCGGATAAACTTGCCCACAGGTGTGATCCTGGAATCGGACTCTGTGGCAAGACGAGCCTGGCCATCCTTTTCCGCGTCCGTTATCATACTTCTGAACTTAAAGATACGGAACTTCTTATGTCCGATAGTGTACCTGGTCTGACGATAAAATACCGGGCCACCGTCATAGGCCTTGATGGCTATAGCTGTGATCAGCATCACAGGGGATGAAAGGATGATCCCAACAAGGGAGATGATGATATCTCCGATACGCTTTACAAAACTCTGTGTCAGGGAAAAGCCCTGATTTCTGGAAAGATAAATGGGCGAATCAAAAAGATTGAGTTCCTCAGACTCCCTGACAATGATATCTCCGATCTTGGGAGTAAAATACACGCGCTTCTGATGATCAAAACAGATCTTGAGGATCTTGTTTCGGGCTTCAGCAGGAACATCATTAAGAAGTACGGCATCGTACTTAAGGATCTCCCCCTCGATCATCTCGATTGCCTCTTCATAAAGGATGGTACCGTCGATATGATACTTATCTCTTCTGGAATGCATCTTGTTGACCAGATTGTTGTCATGCTCGCCTCTGATCTGAAGAATGCTGTAAGGCGGGAACACCTTGCGGTAAGCCCAGGTAAAAAAGTATGTCAGACCGAAAAGCCCAAATACATCTATTACAGTGATCCACACAAAAGGCCATACAACATCTGAAATAAACTTAACACGTCCGATCAGGATGACGGAAAAGCCGCCCATAAGAACATTGGAAGCAACAATTCCGATGGCCGATCCGATAGACGCATGAGATATCCTGTTAAGGCCGATGGAAAAACCACCCATGGTTGCCAAAAAGAATATACTCATCACCGCATACATAGCAACGATAGCCCAGTTTCCTTTGCCCAGGAATGACCTGTCCATCAAGGGATTTAACCTGGTGTGCCATATAAACGCAAAAAGCGCCGTGACCGCCGCCGTCATCACGGTACCGGTCACAGCCCTATATACATGTTTAAGATTCTCGCTGATCTTTCTCATTTTACTCATCTCGACAGAATACTACTTATTCGGGAAAGAAGACCTGCTCCATATCCTGCCGCAGTTGCCCAGCCCTTGCTATAGGGATTGTCCGGGATTCCAAGCCACTCCACAAAGGGAGCCGTGCCTACAACGCTGCTTGCATATCTGGGATCCGATCCGTCATTGGGGATCAGAGATATATCCGATGCGGCATAAAGCTTAAGATGCTTGACCTGAGCGGTAATACCGTCCCTGACTCCGTCGGGATTGATAGTACGGTTCTCATAATCAATGCTTTTAGCCGTCTTATTCTTGGGATACTTGGTCTTCCAGTCAACGTCACCGAAATCAACGCCCTTGACTCCGCCACCGGTAGTACCCATACCACAGAAATTACACATATCCTGATCTACATCTCCACCAAAGGTGGGATAACCGGTAGATGTGTTTTTCTTGGTCTTAAGGCCCCCTGTCTCCAGACAGATCTGAGCAAAAACAACCTCTGCCCTGACTCCGTTGGCTACTGAAATATCATAGACCATCTGGCAGAAGTCCTGGATAGTCGGTGCACCGTACTTTGAATATACGGATGTGGGATACTTGTTACCCAAAGTAGCAAAGTACGATACCATCTGACTGACGGTAACATTAGACTGCCCCATTATACCATATAGTGTAGTTCCGGTAAAGGAATCCGAATATGCGCTGTAAACATTGCCTGATGCTGTCTTGAGATATGCCCGAACCCTGTAAGTATAGGTGGTACACTCTGCAAGTCCTGTATCAGTGTAGGTATTGGTCTTAAGTGTCTTAAGCTTTTTCCATGATCCGGAATCATTAAGCTTATATACCACATATCCCGTAGCTCCCGGAACAGCATTCCAAGTGAGAGTGAGTCCGTTATCAGACGTAACCTGAACCCTTGTCTTCTCATCCGGAAGCGAAACCGCATACTTTCCGGCTTTATAAGTATATTCTGCAGTATATGGCGTATAGATCTTCTTACCGCTCTGAGTCCTGTATCCTCTGATCTTGTAGATATATGAAGAACCCGGAACGATAGCTGAATTATCCGTAAAAGTCTTGTCCTTGGTAGAGCCTAAAAGCGCATAAGAACCGCCTGCCGTCTTTCTTCGGATCTCGTAAGTCACTGCGCTGTCGGAAATACCTGCATACTCAACTGAGGCTATTCCCATACCTGCATCGGAAACCGATGTTACCGCAAAAGTATCCTTATCAGTGGTTATGGACTTACCCTTGGAATCGGTCTGAGTCCAAACAGTCTTACCTGAAACCTTTTTATATGCCTGAAGTCTGTATGTGTACTTCTTGCCAGCCTCGACTGTAGAATCCTTGTAGGATGAAGCCTGCTTCTTAATGGTCTTAAGAGTTGTCCAGGTCTTTTCTCCCGAAGCCTTTCTGAAGACTCTGTAACCCTCTGCATCCGAGAGTTTTGTCCAGGTCACCTTGACTCTTCTAAGTCCGGCATCGGACAACTTCTTGACCTTGAGTGTTGTAACACCGTAGTCCAAGTCATCAACGGATGTGGTCACGGAAACCCCGGTCTTATCGTAGGTGGTGGACCATCCGGAAGAATTTCCTGCTATCACCGTGTAATAGTATGTGGTCGCTGCCTTGGGCGTCTCATCCGTATACTCTGTATCCTCAGTCTCCGCGATCTGCTGGAAATCGCCGTCTCCCGTATGTCTCATAACCCTGTATAATGTAGCACCATCTGTCTCATCCCAGGAAATGTCGATATGGTGATCCGTACCATTCTCTGCAGCCTCAATGCCTGTAGTAGTACCGGGAACTGCAGCCTTTTTCTTGAGGCCAAAGTACTTAACGATACCATTGGCATCACCTACACCCAAGGCCTTGATCTTGGAATTGGATGACATAAAGTTTTCCGTGTCATAGGGACTTGATAAAAAGGCATGCTCTATGATGATGCCGGGTATGCCCTTTTCCTTAGATGTCCTGATAACTGCATAATAATCAGCACCCGAAGACAGATTGCGGGTCTTGATACCTCGGTTATTAAGTCCGGGATTCTTAGCGACAAGCTTGGACAAGATGAAATTAGCCAGATTCTTACCCCTGGTGTTGATAGTTGGATCGTCACCGCTGGTGTTGGGGTAATAAACCTCTGCTCCGTTAGGTATGGTTTCGTACTCGCCATCACCATCTTTATCGTAATTGGTGCCGGCATTGATATGAAATGAGATAAAGGCGTCCGCATTGACATCTCTTGCAAGGTCTGTACGTCCGTCCAAAGAAATATATGTGTCATCCGACCTGGTCATGTAGATGGTGACACCGTCATACTTTTCAAGCTGCTTTTTACAGTAGGTAGCAATCTTAAGATTAACGTCCTTTTCCTTGATACCGATGTCCTTACCCTCCTCATCGAGGATCTTGGATCCATCGGCATTCCTCTGGCTGGTTCCGCTGTCACTGCCACCGTGGCCCGGATCAAGTACAATGACTACGTTGCCATCGGAGTCTGCTTTTTTGGATGTAGCAGCCTCCGCCATGCGTCCTGCTGTCGGTACTGCTATCACTGATGAAACAAATAAAGAAAATGCCATAAGGCATGATACTAACCGTTTTTTAATAATCATAAGATCTAACCGTCCTGCTAAACTGTCATTTTGAACATACTAATGCCTACAATAATTAGATTTTTACAGGCTTTCCAAAGTTTCATTTTGTGGCTTTTTTCCGGAATACAACAAGCTTTGAAAATATGTAATTCAGCGCTATAACGACTACTGTCGCAGCAAACTTGACCGGCATATTGGGCCACTTCATGATACCAACAAAGAAGAGCAGCATCCATTCCTCAATAAACAGCGTAATAAAACGCCCGAAAAAGAAGCCGCTCAGCTGGATCAATAGGGCGTAAATGCCCCGTCTGTGTCCTTTGAAAACCCACTTTCTGGTGGTATAAAAAGAAAAGGAAGTAGCAAATATCCAGGATATGGCATTGCCCGCAAGGATATTCCACTTAAATACTTCTGTAAAGAGCCAATATGAAAACAGTGAGATAAAGAGCGTTCCCGCCCCAAAAGAAGCATACAAAAGAAACTGCTTGTGCTTTCTGTACACAGGCTCCAGTTTCCCAAGCGGGGCGATATGAGTCGCAAGCCAATGGGCAAGCTGATCCATCAGATCATCCGGCTGTCTTACTTTCATAAGGTATATCCCTCGACTGGCACCAATCAGCAAAGGAAGGATTGACCCTGTCCTTGGCCGAGAGTATGAGATCGGACTTCCCAAATCCCTCAGGCAACGCCCAATCAACGCCTAAAGTAGCATCATCAAAAGCTATGCCCCCCTCATCATCAGGATGATAATAATCTGTTACTTTATAGCAAAATACAGCTGTCTCTGACCTTACCACAAATCCGTGGGCAAAGTTTTTAGGAACAAAAAGCTGCCTTTTGTTTTCCCCTGAAAGAATAACCCCAAAATGTTTTCCAAAGGTAGGCGAGTCCGGTCTCAGATCGACTGCCACATCATAGATCTCACCCGACATAGCCCTGACCAGCTTATCCTGCGGATAATTGATCTGAAAATGCAGTCCCCGGAGGACGCCCCGACAAGACATGGATTCATTGTCCTGAACAAAGTCAACGTCGATACCGGCCTTCCTATAATCACGGGCATTGAAAGCCTCAATAAAATATCCTCTTTCATCCCCGAATACCTTGGGTTCTATAAGCGTAAGCCCGGGAATGCCTCCTGCATCCCGTGTAACCTTGATCTCCCCCATTACAGTCCCTCCGCTATCTCCAAAAGGTACTTGCCATACTCTGTTTTCTTAAGGGGCTCTGCAAGCTTTCTGAGCTGATCTGCATCTATAAATCCCCTCTTGTATGCGATCTCTTCGATACAGGAAATATAAAGCCCCTGCCTTTTTTGAAAAGTAGAAACAAAGTCGGCTGCTGCAAGGAGCATGTCGTGACTTCCCGTGTCAAGCCAGGCAAATCCGCGGCCCAGTGGCTCCACATGAAGCGTTCCTCTCTCCATATATGTGCGGTTGACGTCCGTGATCTCCAGTTCACCTCTTGCGGAAGGCTTGATGCTTTTAGCCACCTCCACAACGGAATTCTCATAAAAATATAATCCCGGAACTGCATAGTTTGATTTCGGACTTGCCGGCTTTTCCTCGATGGAGATTGCCCGCCTGTTTTCATCAAACTCAACTACACCGTAGTCTCTCGGGTCTCTGACATAATATCCAAAGATCGTTGCGCCACCTTCGTTTTCGGTACGAGATGCCGCCTCCACAAGTACCCGCGAAAAGCTCTGGCCGTAGAATATATTATCCCCCAAAACCAGTGCCACGCTATCAGATCCTATGAAATCAGCACCTATGATAAAGGCCTCCGCAAGCCCTCTGGGTTCCTCCTGGATAGCATAGTCGATAGACATTCCAAGCTGACTTCCGTCTCCGAGAAGTTCCCTAAACCCCTGGAGATCTCTGGGCGTTGAAATGACCAGGATCTCTCTGATACCTGCCAGCATAAGGGTTGACAGGGGATAGTAGATCATGGGCTTGTCATATACCGGCAGGATCTGCTTGGAAACTGCCTTGGTCAGGGGATAAAGTCTGGTCCCGCTGCCTCCGGCAAGAATAATGCCCTTCATCCTAGAACTCCTTTTCCGCCAACTCCAGAGCCTCAGCAATTACCTTGTCCATATCGTAGTACTTGTACTGTCCCAGCCTTCCTCCGAAAAGAACATTTGGAAGTTCTCTTGCCTTGGCTGCATACTTTGAATACAGATCACTGTTCTTGTCATCATTGACAGGATAGTAGGGTTCAACACCCGGCTCCCACTCCGCGGAATATTCTCTGGATATAATGGTCGTAGGCTCTGAATCCCAGTCAAAATGCTTATGCTCAATTATCCTCGTGTAGGGAACATCTGCATCGGTATAGTTAACTACCGCATTGCCCTGATAGTTTTCCATCTCCAGTTCCTCAGTCTCAAATCGGACACTTCTGTACTGAAGAGGTCCGAACTCGTACTCAAAGAACTGATCGATCTGTCCGGTGAAAAGAAGCTTTTTATACTCGATCTCAGTGCCGTCAGGAAGCTTTCCTTCCTTTTTGAAATCGAAGAAATCAACTCCCAGATAAACCGGGATACCATCCAGCATCTTTTCAACTATCTGAGTATAACCGCCAATGGGTATTCCCTGATAGGTATCATTGAAATAGTTGTTGTTGTAAGTAAAACGAAGTGGCAGGCGACGAATGATAAATGCCGGAAGTTCATTACAAGGTCTGCCCCACTGCTTCTGGGTATAGCCCTTGATCAGCTTCTCGTAAACGTCCGGTCCAACCAGTGACAAAGCCTGCTCCTCGAGGTTCTTGGGATCCTCGATATGAAGCGACTCCACCTGCGAGCGGATCTTTTCCTTAGCCTGCTCAGGTGTCACTACTCCCCACATCTTGTTGAAAGTGTTCATATTGAAGGGGAGGTTGTAAAGTTCATCCTTATAAATGGCAACCGGCGAATTGATGTAGTTGTTGAACTTGGTGAACTGATTGATGTATTTCCAAACCTGCTCATTGCTGGTATGGAAGATATGAGCACCATAAACATGGACATTGATCCCGTGAACGGACTTGGTATAAATATTGCCTGCGATATGATCACGCTTGTCAATGACTGCTACCCTCAGTCCGTTCTTTTTAGCCTCTCGCGCAAAAACAGCGCCGAAAAGGCCGGCTCCAACCACAAGATAGTCAACTTTCATAAATGTATCCTCCCTGTTATCCCGTACTGATAGAGGCCCTTAAGAAGTCTGGCCTCGTACCTGTCCGATGGTTCGTACTCAATAAATCTGCAACGAATGGCTATCCGTCTGAAGAGATCCGTTGCAAAATCCCTGTCATCGCAACCACTTCGCTTCATATCGTCAAAGATGTTAAGCGAAGCAAATACCAGGTTCTGTCCGCAAAGCCACCTGGCATCCGGATATGCCTTGAGATGACTGTACAGCTTGGATAAAGCTGCCGCTCCGGTCATCCTGCGTCTGATGGTCTGAAGAGAAAGCACTTTATCACTGCGAAGCACTCCCATAGCCGAGTCATCCCGCATCCTGTAGTGATACGGGCGCTCCGATGTCATGCGGACCGCATCAATATGTCTCAGATACTCTCCGAGAAACAGCTGATCCTCATGATAAAAAGCACTTTCCATAAATCTGATATGGCACTTTTCTATAATATCCCTACGAAAGATCTTGTTCCAAAGATATCCCTGATAATTGGACAGATAAAAGATCCTGCAGAGCATATCCTCTTTGCTAAGGACTCTTATACCGCTCTCCGGCGTATCAAACAGTTCTCCCTCTTCATCAAAGGCGCTATATCCGCAGACTCCAAGCTGTGCATTGATCCTGGGAAATCCCTTGACTGTGAGATAACCTGTAGAAGGCTGCGCGATCTGTGTCAAAAGCAATCTGACATAATCCTTGTCAACCCTGTCATCTCCGTCCGCAAAAATAACATATCGTCCCAGAGCCTTTTTTAGGCCGTAATTCCGGGCCGCCGAAACTCCCGGCTTTGCATAAGTAAAAAATCGTACTCTCTCATCCCGGGATGTAAAGTCCGAAATGATATCCGCGGTTCCGTCGGTCGACTCGCCGTCCACACAAATGATCTCGATATCACTTACAGACTGTGCCAAAAGATCCGAGAGCATATCACCTATATAAGAAGCTATATTCATCGTCGGGATGATGATACTGACTTTTGGTTCACTCATCACAGTTTCTCCCGCCCGGAATAGTTTTGTTCATAGAATCTCAGATACTCTCCGCTGATAACTCCCTCAAGCCACTTTTCGTTGTCTAGATACCACCTGATGGTCTTTCTTATACCATCTTCAAAATTGGTAAGAGGTTCCCAGCCCAGCTCGCTTTTGATCTTGTCCGGAGCAATGGCATATCTCCTATCGTGACCCTTGCGATCCTCCACGTAGGTTATCAGATCCCTGGTTACACCTGCTCGTCTGGGATCTTCCTCCGGAAGCATCTCCCGTAAAAGATCTATAATAGTCTCAACAATTTTAATATTCTGTCTCTCGTTGTGACCGCCGATATTGTACTTTTCTCCGAGCCTTCCCCGCTGGCAGACCATATCTATTCCTCTGGCATGGTCCTCCACATAGAGCCAGTCCCGGACATTAAGTCCGTCTCCGTACACCGGAAGTGCCTTGCCCGAAAGGGCATTCTGGATCATAAGCGGTATCAATTTTTCAGGAAACTGATAGGGCCCGTAGTTGTTGGAACAGTTAGTTATATTAGCTGGGAAACCATAGGTATCGATAAAGCTTTTTACAAGAAGATCACTGCCCGCCTTGCTTGCGGAATAAGGGCTGTGGGGATCGTAAGGTGTGTCCTCATAGAAGTAAGTCCCCTCCCCGGTCAGTGATCCGTAAACTTCGTCTGTGGAAACATGAATGAACCTGCATCCTTCCGAAAAAGTTCCATCCGGCTGAACCCAGGCGTCATATGCACAGTGCAGAAGATTCATGGTTCCCAGAACATTGGTCCTAACAAAAGTATCCGGATCGGCAATGCTCCTGTCAACATGACTCTCGGCCGCAAAGTGGATCACATATCTGATATCTTCATCACGGAAGATGCTCTCCACCAGCTCCCTGTCGCAAATATCTCCCTTAACAAAGCGATAGGAATCTCCTTGTCCGATATCGGACAAATTATCGAGATTCCCCGCATAAGTTAGAGCATCAAGATTAACGATCCGAATATCCTTATGCTCTCTAAACATATAATGAATATAATTTGAGCCTATGAATCCAGCTCCGCCTGTAACCAGGTAAGTTATCATTTTAAATACTCCTCCAACGCATCTCTCCACTCCTTCATAACAAAGGGCGGATCAAGCCTGTCAAGTCTGTCATGGGACAACACACTGTATGCAGGTCTGAATGCAGACTTTGGATTGCGTTTTTTGTATTCCTCACTGGAGATGCGTTCCACCCTGACCGCCTTACCGGTGATCTCAAAGACCGTCTCCGCCAAATCTGCCCATGAGCACTGACCTCTGCAGGTCCCATGATAGATCCCGAAGTTTTCGGTACCCTCGAGATAGTGGATGAGACGCGCAAGCTCCTTAGCTGAAGTAGGGCTTCCGATCTGGTCATCAACAACCGATACCTCGTCCCTACTTTCTGCCAACTTAAGCATAGTGCGGACAAAATTATGTCCTTCACCGTACAGCCACTCTGTCCTTATAAGGAAAGTCCTGCTGCAGCACATGAGTGCCTCCCGCTCGCCGGCAAGTTTGGTCCTGCCATAAGCTGAAACAGGATCAGGTGTGTCATCTTCCAAATAGGGCTCATCAGCACTTCCCGAAAAAACATAATCCGTAGATATCTGGAAAAACTTAGAGCCGAACTCAGATGCCATCATGGCAAGATTGTGAACTCCCTCTGCATTGATACGATAAGCACCCGCCTCATCTGCCTCACAACCGTCAACATTGGTCGCTGCGGCACAGTTGATGATGACATCAGGCTTATGCTTCTCGCAGATCGTACTTACTGCATCAGGATCGGTTATATCCATAACCTCCATACCGTCACAGGCAACCGCCTCCGTCAGAACAAGAAGTACGTCTTCGGACTTGTATTCTTTTGCAAGTGCCCGGCCAAGCTGGCCGGCGGCACCTGTGATCAAAATCTTTTTCATACGTAATCCCGCGCTTTTGCCGCAATCCTGTTAAGAGCAGAGAAGAGACCTCTGATGGATGCTCTGGTGATATTGGATGATATACCTACACCAAATGTACGATTGCCGTTGCGGCTGTCTTCCATCTCGATATAAGCTGCAGCCTTGGCATGTGCACCCTTGCCCAGTGAATGCTCGGAGTAATCCTCTACGGTGAAATCAACCTGAGGTACACACTGACGGATAGCTGTCTTGACAGCATCGATGGGTCCGTTACCATCGGCCTCGGAATGGAACTCCTCACCATTGTACTTGAAATCCAGCGCCACATGAGTATCGTCGCTGGCATAATTGTCGTCGATCTCTACAAAAACAAGCTCGAAAGGATCCTTGAGGTCAAGGTATGAAGCCTTGAATGCCTCCATGATACGCTGAGGCTTGACCTCTCCGCCCTGCTGCTCTGAGATATACTGGATAACGTCTGCAAACTCCCTGTGCATCTTTTTGGGAAGCTTGTAACCGTAAACCGTATCCATGATAAAGGCAACCCCGCCCTTGCCGGACTGGCTGTTGATGCGGACTACAGGCTCATACTCACGTCCGATATCTGCCGGATCAATAGGCAGATAAGGAACCTGCCAAATGTCGGAGTTTCTCTCCTTCATGGCAGCAACACCCTTGTTGATAGCATCCTGATGTGAACCCGAGAACGCGGTAAATACAAGCTTTCCTGCATAAGGATGTCTCATATTGACTTCCATCTTGCAGCATCTCTCAAATACCTCGGTGATCTCCTTGATGTCTCCGATCTCAAGTCCCGGATCGATGCCCTGAGAGAACATGTTGTATGCAACCGTCAGGATATCAACATTACCTGTACGCTCACCATTACCGAGAAGTGTTCCCTCAACTCTGTCAGCACCTGCCAAAAGCGCAAGCTCTGTGCCGGCAACTCCCGTACCTCTGTCGTTATGAGGATGGATACTTATGATCACGTCCTCTCTGTTATCAATATGCTCTGAAACCCACTCCACCTGGTCTGCGTAAACATTGGGAGTGTTCATCTCTACGGTATTGGGCAGGTTAAAGATAACGGGCGCGTCAGTGGCATGATCCCATTCCTTTTGTACCGCATTACAAATACGGGCAGCAAACTCTACCTCTGTTCCGGAAAAACTCTCCGGTGAATACTCCAGCTGAAGATTACCGTCGTAAGAGGAAAGTCCTTCCTTTACCCAACGGGTACCCTGGATCGCGATATCAATGATCTCGTCCTCTCCCATATGGAATACAACATCCCTCTGAAGTGTGGATGTGGAATTGTAAATATGGAAAACGACATTCGGTATACCCTGAATAGCCTCGTATGTCCTGTCAATAAGTTCCTTGCGGCACTGTGAAAGAACCTGAACCTTGACATCATCAGGGATCTTGTGCTCGTCCACGAGTCTGCGCAGGAAATCAAATTCTATCTGGGAAGCAGCCGGGAAACCTATCTCTATCTCCTTGAATCCCAGCTTGATGAGAAGATCAAACATCTCCATCTTTTCATCAACGTTCATGGGTTCGATAAGCGCCTGGTTACCATCTCGAAGATCTACACTGCACCAGATGGGTGCCTTTTCAATCTGTCTGTTGGGCCACTTGCGCTGGGGGTAATCAACAACCGGATTTCTCCGATATCTCTTGTAATTCATCATGATAGATACTCCTTTTTAAGTAAAAATTCAGACTAGACCGGCTCCCCCAAGCCGTCAACTATAAGAGTTACAAGTGCATCCAGTGCTGCCTCCTCGTCCGGTCCCTCACAGATTATCGTAATCTCGTCACCGGCAAGAATGCATGCACCCAGTATACTTAGGATGCTTTTTGCATTAGCCTCTCCGCTTGCGTCCTTGCCATATGTAAAGGTCACTCTGGAATCAAACTTCATGGCCTCGTTGCAAAACAAGCCCGCGGACCGCAAATGCAATCCCGTAGGGTTGGTCACCATAACCTTCTGGCTAACCATCGTTTTTCCTCCTGTTAATCCCTATTCCCCCTCGTCATTTTCATCTCGGGAAATGACGACTATCAAAACAACACTTTCTGCTTGTAGATTGCCATCGATATCGATCTCGGCCCTGAGCCTGTGACTACCTTCGTCAAGACCGCTGACATCAACGGAACCTGTGATCTTGGCCTCTGTGAGCTTATCCAGCTCGTCACTGTAACCTGTGACAACAACCTCGACCTCTTCCTCCTCAAACTCCGCAGCAAGACCGCTGCCAAGATTGCGGATGGTAAAGTTGGATAGTGGTACGGTAAATGTCCTTTCTTGAAGATCCTTGAGGGTAATGATAACACTGATCCTCGAATCCTGGCCCTCGGCCAGCTTAACACCTTCAGGAAGGAAAGTACTGATATCAACTGTAGTCCTCATAGAGGATGTAACGGATGACAGATTAACTGCTGACCCGGGTATTACTATGGTAGTCAGCTTATTAAGAACATCTGCCTCTCCCTGGACTTTGATGGTTTCCGGATCTGCCTTGACCGAGTCAAGAGTCAGACCCTCCTGTAGCTCACCGGAAGTCTCCACTGATAGATTGACATCCATGACGCTGACAAGATCTACCGTGACGGAAACCGTGGTAACCGACATGGTTAGTTGTGTAGTATCAACAACCTTGTTTTTAGCATTGTAGTATACCGGAACAACATTTTCGTTGACGTCCGAACTCAAACCATCAATATCACAGGTCGCCACAACATGATCTATCTTGGATACCACATCAGCCGGCCCCTCCACGCTTACTACGTTGGGAGAAACCTTGATATCTGCGGGAACATTGCCATTGGCTGCTTCGCCCTTGGTAGCACCCTCGATAACAAACTTAGCGGACATGACATCTGATATCTCCACCTCCACGTAATGGGCTCTGGATGATATCGTCACCTGCTTGGAATAATTGATCGCTCTGATCTCTATAGGTACTCGTCTGTTATCCTCTAGATTCTTAAGGTCTGCAACCGCTACAAAATCCGAACTCGATAGTCGGTCGTAAATGGATCGCTTTGCCGTAACCCTGAAAGTCACTACCGATCCTCCGCTAAGTACGGAAACGTACTTGCCCGCATCCGTCAGAACGTTTTCATTTTTGATCGTAACCGGAACTGTAAAGTTGCCTGACTTGTTGGGGTTGTCTACGTTGACCACCAAAAACCATAAGACGATGGCAAATACCACTGCAACAAGCTTAAGCCCAACATTTCTGGTCAGAACACTGATAATCTTACCCTTCATCGGCACCGCTCCTTCCCTTTTTCGTCGCCCTGGAAAGAACGCCGTCTGCATCCGGCTTTTGGATGTGCTTAAGGATATCAGCCAGTCCCTCCTGGGAAAGATCCCTGATTATCTTGCCGTCTCTTGTAACCGAAACCTTACCGGTTTCCTCCGAAACAACGATCGTCAGAGCGTCGGATACCTCACTGATACCCACTGCTGCCCTGTGCCTGGTACCAAGATCCTTGGAAATATTGGTACTGTCACTCAGAGGGAGATAGCAGGTGGCTGCAACCACCTTGTCACCTCGCACGATCACTGCCCCGTCATGTAGAGGGGTATTTTTTTCAAAAATATTGATGAGAAGCTGCCGCGATAGGACTGCACCGATCTCGATGCCGGTCATCTCATACTCAGACAACTGAACATCCTGCTCAACGACTATGAGGGCGCCTGTCTTGACTGCACCCATCTCATAGCAGGCACGAACAAGATCCGTAAGGGTCTTTTCTCCAAATCGCTTGGTATTACTTTTGTTGAAGCCCGCCAATAGGGCGAAAATGAAATTCCGCCTTCCCAACTGATCAAGTGCATGTCTGAGCTCCGGCTGAAAAACAACCACCAGGGCTATGATGCTGGCATTGAGCATCTTGGCACCCAACCACAGGATCGTGGTCATCTGAAAAGCTGCTGCTATTGCAAAAAAGAAAACGATGAGAAGAAGGCCGCGAAAAAGCATCCATGCCCGGGTGTTTTTGATCCAGATGAGCACAGCATAGATAAACAGCGCTATGATGGCTATCTCGACCACATCCGTAACATGGAGGGGCGGAAGAGAAAAACCGATATTATCAGTTAAAAAAACATCTATCTCCTCAAAGAACGTCATTCTTCCGAGGTACTCCTTTCCTCATCAGGCTGCTCCGGCTCAGGCTCCTGCTCCGGCTCCTCTGCCGTAATGTTGACAACCTGCTTGTCTTCCATTGCAAGACGGATCTTGGGAACTGCCTTGACGTAATAATAGTAATCATCATCCTCGAACTGCACACGCTCGATCCTGGCGTAGTCGAGGTCTTGAAAAATAAAGTACAGCACTGCGCCAACGGCAAGTACTATAAGGCTCGTAATAGCCAACTCCGGGATCCTTTCCCGTCCGTCGATAAATATATAACCGCCGGTCATGATAACAAACTCTGCCAAAGTACCCACAAATACAGCAACAAGCCATGAATGAGGGATGGACAGATTCCTGACAAATGAGATGATCACAAACATGGTGATCATAGCCGTCAGGAAAATATAGAACATGGGATTTGAAAACATCCCCTGAAGTATGTTAAGTGAACTGATGGGCTCATCCGTAGACAAAAGCTGAGGTGATGCGTCACGAACCAGCTTGAGATAGTACGATATCGTACTTCCGGCAATGATCGTGCACACTTCCTGCATCCCTCCGAAAAGGCCGCCCCAAAGAGGTGCCAAAAAAGGAATATGCACCTGATACAGCGCCGCAATCCCTCCAAAGTGAAGGAAGTGTTTTGCCTGATAGGAGCCTGCAAATATATATGCCAGTGCAAATAACAGCAGGACCGTCCCCGCAATGTCCATCGCCAGAGATAAAAGCTGAAGTACTATATATACCCCCAATACCAATGCCCCGGCAGACATAGGCAAAAAGCAGCACACCAGCGATACCCCTACGATTATCCAGTTGTTAGACAGGAAATCGGAATAACCGAAATACGTACTAACTGCCCACAGACAAAAAAACATGGCGCCGCCGCGCAACAGGCGCCGCCAGATATTCTCTCCCTTGCGGATCAGGTTTCTGATATGACTCCTGAAGCTAACTAAGGGTGTCGTGTTCATAAAGCTCTCCTAAAACCTCCCAGTCCTTTTGCATCTCATCCGCCAGACGGCGGCCCGCATCATACCTGTGAACCGAACGAAAATGCGTGATCAAAAGGCAGATATACAAAAACACAAGGTATCCGACAATGCCGCCGAATATCAGCAACGAAGTCGTCAGGTCTGTAATGTTGACCTGAAGTATTACAAAGATCAGAGAAACTACTGCTGCGTAAATGCCAAGATATATCAGTGTCCCCAGAAAAAAGGTGACAGTACCCCTATACGATACATAATCCTTTTTGTCCAGCTGGTCAAAGCGCTCTATCGTCTCCCCTTCTTTGCGATATAAAAGCTCCATTCGTGTCATCTGAATGACTCTTTTTTCGCTAAGCATATGACCTCACTTTTTAAGGAATCTCATCTTATCGGATTCATGCTGCTTTTTATGAACCTCAGGTGCCTTAGGCTTATTAATAAGGCCGCTGAGCGTAGAAGCCATACTGTTTTTGCACTTTTCGCACATGGTTCCCGACTGGATCGGCTCGCCACAGGATGAACAGTAGAACATAACTCCGGAATCCTTGGAAAACTCCAGCCTCTCCTGACGTACCCATCGCTCTAACTGCTTAATGGATACCTCGCATTCTTCAGAAACCTGCTTGATGGGAGCATTCCTGTGTTCACGGATGTACTCCTTGACCTCCACAAACTTTTTTTCGTTGACATCTCTACAGGCAGAGCAAAGCGGCTCTCCACTCAGATAATTGAAAAGTCTTCCACAGCTTTTACAGGTACGAACGTCCATAATCCCTCCTTAATAACCTATTCCCCATTGCCTTTGCCAATGCAGGCATATAGTGCATAGATGTGGCTGACACCTGCGCCCCTTAACACCTGCGCAACGGCGTCAACTGTCGCTCCCGTCGTGTAAATATCATCAACGATGAGCACACAGTTAAATTTTACATCACTTTTGCCCAAAATAAAAGCATTTTTCAAGTTTTCCCGCCTATTTTCGCGAGAAAGTTCCTTCATTGGAGTAGTATCTGCCCTTCTTTTTACAATAGCCTTATCAAAAGGTATATCAAATCTTGCAGAAATACTATTTGCCAACACCTCTGCCTGATTGTAACCCCTCATTCGTTTTTTCTTTTCGTACATCGGCACCGGGACAATAACATCCGGCCTGATCTCCCTTATCCAGCCTCCCAATACCTGTTCGGAATCCTCCGTAAATGCCGAGACATAGCATCTCCTATTGCTGTACTTAAACCGGTACATGGCCTTTTTCATAGGTCCTGAGTACTCGTAAACGGCTCTGCCGCTGTCATAATAATGTTTGCGCTTTTGGCAGTCGCCGCAGAGACACTCTTTTTCGTCCTTTTGTGTTATGGATTTACCGCATATCCTGCACACCGGAAGCGTGATCTTTTTAACCTTGGGAGCACATTTTTTGCAAAAGTTTCTCTCATCAGGCGCCAGGACTCTGTCACACCCGGGACATCTGGGCGGATAAATCAAATCCTTGACTTTGCACGCAATGGGCATTAAAATCTTCTTCATGAGAAAAAAAATCCTATCTTTATTTTTAAGTTTTACATTATGCGCGTGCAGCATCATCGCATGTGGCAAAAAGGAAGATGAACTACCCGCCCCTGCCGATTCCTCGGAAAGTGAGGAACTACCTCCCGTGACCATCGGCATCGCTCACAGCAACGGGCTCGCAGAGGATACCATGCTGAGTAACGGTTTCAGGGACGCCCTTACCGCCTTATACGGTGACCGTGTTACCTTTTCCGAATGCACGATATCCAGTCTGGATGAGGGAACCCACGTATTGGATTCCATCATTTCAGACGGCGATACACTGATCTATGCCACGGGCAACTCCGCTCTTAGCGCATCCGTACTGGCCACCTCCGAACTTCCGGTGGTTGCCACCGGGATCATGGATTTTAAGGACGCCCTGGGAAGCCACTATAAGGACACTTCCAAGGAGTACACCGGAACCAACGTTACCGGCATAAGTTCTTATCCTGACATAACCGATCAGTTGTCACTGATGATCGAAGCCACCAAGGATCTTCAGGCCGTAGGGCTTTTGTATTCACCGGATGATCCCATCTCCATCCGCATCAATCGCGATATGGAGCACTATCTGGACGAAGCCGGCATTCCCTGGAAGGAGTATATTCTTCCATCCGAGGATTACAGGACTTATCTTAATGATAAGGCTGCCATCGAGGCTGCCGCTGCAAAAGAAGATGATCCGGGCAACGATGGAGACGACACCTCTGACACAAGTGTTACTCCGGATGCTACAATTACGGATCCCAGTCAGCAGGTGATCTTCCACGGTCTCAGTTTTGACGAAGTATCCCCCAGGATCTCGGCCACATGGACCGGCGGCAAGGGACAGAACACCACGGATCGCAGCAGTTTCACTACCGATCTTCCGGAGCGGGCGTCTCTTAAAAAGGTTGTTAATTACGCATGTCGCGAATGCAGCGTATTGTACCTTCCCACTGCATCCAACCTTGACAAATTTGCATCCAAGATCGCATCCATAGCCACCCGCAAGCAGGTTGTCACCGTGGGCGGCGACATGGCATCAGGCAGATACACTACCGTAACCCTTTATCAGGATGTGTACGATATCGGATACAGAGCAGGTATCATCGCATACAATATCATTACCGAGGGCGAGCTTCCCGGATCATATACCATCAAGGGCGCCGCATCCTCATCCTACGCTAAGCTTTATCAGGATTCCGTATCGGTGAGATTCGGGCTTTCATTCCCCAAATCCTTTACGGAGTATGATGATTTCTTGGTGAACTACGAGCCCGGTATGTTTACAACCCTTGTATCGTGATCCGTTCCTTGATCCTGTCACAGAGGCCGCTGTACCTTTTGGCCTCCACGTTATTAGCTATCATTTTTTGAAATACAGCCTCATCTCCCACCAGTACCACGCATTTCTTTGCTCTGGTCACTGCTGTGTAGATGAGGTTTCTTGTATATAGCATCCGGGGCCCGTCCAAAAGCGGGATGATAACTGCCGGATACTCGCTTCCCTGAGATTTATGTATGGTCATGGCAAATGCATGATCCAACTGATCCAGCATCTTATACGGATAATCCACCATACGACCATCGTCAAATTCAATAGTCATGGTGGAATTATAATCATTGATGGATCTGATCACGCCCAGATCCCCGTTAAAGATCCCGGTTCCGCTATCGACTCTGATCCCGTACTTTCCTCTTACTTCCCACTCCATCTGGTAGTCATTTTTAGTCTGCATGACCTTGTCACCCTCGCGGAAGATCCGTTCTCCGTATTGCTTTTCAAGTCTGTTTTCAGACTCCGGATTCAGGAACATCTGTAGGACACGATTAAGCCTTTCCACTCCCAGATTTCCTTTTTTCATAGGCGAAAGCACCTGAATATCAAAGCTGTCCGCATCAACATACTTGGGCAGTTTTTCCTTTACCAGCGATCTGATGGTGGCAATTATGTGGTCGGAATCCTCTCTTTCGATAAAAAAGAAATCCCGGCTGTTTTTATTATCTGCATGTACTGCTTCTCCGCGTCTTATGGCGTGAGCATTCCAGACGATATCTCCCGATTCCGCCTGTCTGTAGATGGTTTTCAGCGTCACCTGTGAAAAACAATCCGAGGCGATTATGTCCCTCAGCACGTTTCCCGGACCAACTGATGGCAGCTGGTTCTCATCTCCTACCATAACAAGCCTGGTTCCCTGACTTATGGCCCGAACAAGGTTATACATAAGAGAAATATCCACCATGGACATTTCATCTACGATTATCACATCATACTCCAGCGGATTGTCGGGATTGCGCTCAAATCTGGCATATCCGGTTCCCCTGTCATCTTCATCATAACTTCCGCCATTGACCTCAAGTAATCTGTGAAGTGTACGTGCACCCCTTCCGCAGGCTTCAGTCATCCTTTTTGCCGCACGACCTGTGGGCGCCGCCAGGGCAACCTCATATCCCATATCCTCGAAATAACGGATCATCATCCTGATGGTTGTTGTCTTACCTGTTCCGGGACCTCCGGTCAGGACAAATACACCCCGTTTTGATGCCAGGGCAACTGCCTTTCTCTGAGATTCGGAAAGAGTCATGTTTTCCTTTTTTTCAAGAGCTATAAGTTCTTTTTCAGTAGCTCCCTCGCTGCCTTCAAGTGCCCTGTCCAATTCAATAAGGGCACCCGCAACCTGATCTTCCATCCGGTACATGAACTTGCGGTAAAATCTGTCGCCTCTCTGCTTGAGCCTTCCATCCATGATCATATTCTGGATGTTGGCCTCCATAGCTTCCATTGATGTGCCCAGAAGCTCCGCTGCCTGCATCAAAAGTTCGTCCTTGGGAAGATAAGTATGGCCCATTCCCTCCGCCATGGAAAGAACATAAAGAAGACCGCAACTGATTCGGAAGTCCGAATCCGTATTTCCTCCCATACGGACAGCTATCTCATCAGCCATCCTAAATCCGATACCGTTAATGTCCTCCGCCAATCTGTATGGATTCTGACGGATGATCCTCATGGTGTCGTCACCGTACTCATTATAGATGCGGATGGCCATATTGGTCGTAACCCCCAGAGATGTGAGGTCCATAATGATCTGCCTTTGAAATGACCGCAGCATCATCTGCTCGCCGATAGTTATGGCTTTAGCCTCGCCGATACCGCGAACCTCCATCAGACGTTCCGGCTCCTCCGTCATCACCCTCAGAGAATCCTCACCGAATTTTGCGATGATCCTTTTTGCCATGGCAGGGCCAACGCCTTTAATTACTCCAGAAGACAAAAAACGGAGCTGCTCGTCCTCACTTCTGGGGGCGACCACCTCGTAATGTTGCATCTTAAGCTGGCGGCCAAAACTATCATGGGAGACAAAATCTCCCTCCACTATCACATTTTCGCCCTGGCTTATAGACGGAAAGATCCCGACACAGGTCACTTCCGAAGGGTCTTCCAACCCTTCATCCGTGACAGGCTCGTCCGGGATCAATACTAACACTGTATAGCCGTTGTCGGCATTTTGATAAATTATATGATCTACAAATCCTTTGATCTGTGGCATTTATAATTACACTTCCTGTGCCTTGTCTTTATTGTCGGTTCCATCCTCATTGGGAGTATCCTGATCATTTCCCGTCTGTGATCCGGTATCTGCTGCTGCAACAGCCTTTGCATCATCTGAGATGCCGTAGGACAGCTTCATATGCTCCACCAGCTGCTCGGTCAGATTGCCGCCGTACTTGTCCACGAGTTCTGATGCTAAGTCCGAAATAGTACTATCCATATAGAGGTCAGACATCATAGAAATAGAGGTGTCAGAGCTGTCTGCGCCGAATATCTCCTTGGTCTCCTGAAACTGCTTGAGAAGCTGCTCCACGAAATAGGATTCAAAGGACTTGACGGCTTCCGTCAGCTCCTCTTCGGTGGAGTTGGCGGAGAGCTTGCCGGCTGCACCGGCGATCTTGTCCGCACTGTTGGAGTTCATTTTAGTAGAATTCTGGAGGCGGAAGGCGTCGAGGTCCATACCGCCGTTAATTGAAATTGACATATGTGTATACCTCTATCTCCACTACTGATGCGTGGGTTGCTCTGCGGAGTACTACGATGCGATTATGCTCCCGCTTTCTACGCTAGCGGCTACGGGTTAAGTCGCATTCCCGGGGTCCGCGCCTCGCCCTTGGCCTTCGCTCAGCAAGCTGGCTCAGTCCATCGGCGGCGCTCTACTGCTGCTGCGCAGCACCCCGGTCATGAGTCTTAACCCGCTACCTTGCCATGTTCCGTGATTCCGCAATGAGTATGCAAGCATCCTCATTGTGTCATCACGTCACATGACTACCGCTAGCTGGTACTATCTACGTAGGTTGTTGGCCGTATCCAGCATCTGATCTGATGTGGTGATGGCCTTTGAATTAAGCTCGTACGCTCTCTGAGTTATGATCATGTTGACCATCTCGTCTGCGATATTGACATTGGACATCTCGGTGTAGCCCTGACGGATAGCACTGGGGCTAATGGCGAGATTGGTAGTCTGCTCCTGGATAGCCGCTCCGGAAGCTTCAGTCTCTGAATAAAGGTTGCCGGGCTCTTTTTGAAGACCGGTCATATTGGCAAACTGATAAACCGCTATAGTCTGTCCCGTGGAGGTATATGTTCCATCGGCATTCTTGTACGAAACCAGGCCATCACTGTTGTAGGAAATGGACTCACTGCTGGCTCCGTCAGGAAGGACTATAGGATTGTTGTTAAGATCAAGAACAGGGTTGCCGCTGTTGTTTGCAAGAACTCTCTGTCCGTTATCTGCAATAGTCCAGAAAAAGTCACCGTCTCTTGTAAAATATCTCTCCCCGTCAACTCCCTGCACTGCAAAGAAACCCGTGCCCTGGATATACAGAGCATTGGTATTCTCGCTGGCCTTCATTGCTCCTGCCTTGAAAGAAGCATTGGTGGCCGCAACTCTGGTACCCAGACCAACCTGGGCGCCTGTAGGCTTGGGATCACCGTTAGCAGATGTGGTCCTTGCCTGCAAAGTCTGATAAAGAAGATTCTTAAACTGAGTACTATTGGATTTATAAGCTATGGTATTAACATTGGCAATATTGTTGGAAATGGTATCCAGACTGGTCTGCTGAGCCTTCATGCCCGTAGCAGCCGTCCAAAGTGATCGCATCATATACGTGCGCTCCTTTCTGAGTCAAAACTCTAATCAACTATCTTATACCCGGCCTACCTGGCTGACAGCCATCTCAATGGTCTCGTCCTCGGCCTGGATCATTTTCTGTCCTGCCTCATATGCTCTCTGGATCGTTATCATGGAAACCATCTCATCAACGATATTAACGTTGGATGATTCCAGCGCTCCCTGCTCTATAAGCATGTTATCCGCTGCTACGATATTACCTCCGTCTTGGAGATCATAAAGATTCTCACCGTACTTGAGTATGTAATCGTAATTATCGATATCAACTACTCCCACCTGGGATACTATCTGTCCGTTCTGGAATATAAATCCTCTGGAATCTACACTGTACTGTGCGAGAGGATCTACCCTGACATAGGCATTTTCACCGTACTGACCGTTGAGGGCTGCATTCATATTGAGAACGTAATCGCCATCGGCAGTTCTGAAGTATCCCTCGTTATCTACAGTAAAGTTACCATCTCTCGTGTACTTGATGGAGGTGTTGCCTTGCTTATCGGTGTACTGGATCGCAAAGAATCCGCGGCCACCGATGGCAAGATGTGAGGACTCATCCGTAAGTCTGAATCCTCCCTGATCCCAATCAGTATAGGTCTCACCTACTTTAACACCCATCTTGATACCGCCAATACCTACGGGGAGTCCCATAGTGCCGGAGTCCTTGATCTTGATGGCCAGCTTCTGTGCAAAGGAGGCGTTGGTTGTGCCTTCCTTTTTATAGCCGGTCGTGTTGGAATTGGC
>JAEELH010000144.1 GCA_016288825.1 Lachnospiraceae bacterium
AAAGGCAGAAGTGTTACCATGGTGTATTCGCCCTTTGATGTTATACCCATGGCAGAGGCAAGTCCGGGTACGGACTTTGTTTTTGCGGCGGTGGGGTTTGAGACAACAACGCCGGTATACGCTCTTCTTTTAGATAGGATCGTGAATTCGGGCATGTCCAATATCAGATTACTTTGTGCACTGAAGACCATGCCTGAGGTTATCACTTATCTACTGGATAGCGGGGCAGAGATAGACGGTTTTATTGCACCGGGCCATGTATCTGTAGTTACGGGATCTCACATATTTAAACCTATAGCAGAGAGGTTTTCTATTCCCTTTGCGGTATCGGGCTTTGAGGGAGTGGATCTTCTCAGGACTATTTATTGTCTGGTTTCGGACAAGGGAAGAGGGGTGGTTCGAAATCTTTATCCCACGGTGGTCACTCATGAGGGCAATACGTCTGCATTGGCTCTTATTGATAAATACTTTGTCAGTGGCTCAGCAGTATGGAGAGGCATGGGAGAGATCCCGGGAAGCGGCAGGTACCTAAGAGATGAGTACAACGCCTACGACGCAGGAAGCCGGGGGCTGACACGGGATGAAAAGGTCAACCCGGCCTGCAGATGCGATCAGGTCCTAATGGGCAAGTGTGCTCCAAAGGACTGCCCGCTTTTTGGAAAAGTATGCACACCGCTTACTCCTCAGGGTGCCTGTATGGTATCGGAGGAGGGCAGCTGCCACTCAAATTTCATATAAGTATCACAAGGACAAGTCTTCACGGAGACTTGTTCTTTTTTTATAGGTTGATATGCACTGTATGTTTTGTGCAAGTTTTTGTGATATAATCCGAAATAGATGTTGCAATTTGCATAAAAAAGCCTTTAGGAAAGGAAACGACCATGAGTGAAATGTTTGAAACGGGGATCATCCCTGAGGACAGCCTTCCGTTGTTTATGGATCTTCTTACAGATAATACAAAAAATGACCTTGAAGAGGACAATGACTGCGTTTGCCTTGGTCTGACCCTGGGGGGCAGGTCATGCGGTGCTATTGCCGGTGTTTTAGAGGATGAGGATTTCTTCCGGATAACAAGTTTTTATGTGATTCCCCAGCTTAGGCGAATGGGCGGTGGGACTCTCCTTTTCGATACTCTTTTGGACGGACTTCATGAGACGGATGAAAACATGGTGGTCACAATGGAGTTTTCGGATGAGGCCGGAAGCGAGGCCGAGGCTCTAATGGCCTTTATGGATCTTATGGGAATACCGGAGGCGGATGAATCCGGAAAGCATGGTATCATAAGGTATACGTTTTTTACTGAGTGATCATAAAAGAGGTGGCTATGGATCTTTTAAATACCGGAAAAAAGAAGAAAATCAAGGGGCTCGAATCCGAACTTTTCAAGCAGAGCAGTCAGGAATTGCAGGCTCCCCAGCAGGGAAAGAAGCTTACGGGTCAGGAGCTCCTTAAGAAAAAGGACGAAAAGCGAAAGCTGGCAAACAAGCTGAACAGGAAGTTCATTTCCAAGGCAGGGGCGATCAGGGCTGAAGCGAAGTTCATGGAGGATCAGGGCAATACCATGTATAAGCCCGCCATCCCTTCCCAGGACGAGTTCACCCGGGATCATCAGGCTTCGGAGAAGCTGCGCAACGACTACCATAACGATAATATCGACATTTTCGATGAGAGGCTTGCTCAGAAAATAGTGGCAGCGACCAAGGCAATGGCGGAGCAGCAACAGCCCCAGAATCTGACTGCGGACCAGATCAATGCCATGGTTGAGGAAGTCCTATCCTATAATTTTTCCATAGCGATGACCAACAAAAAGTGGCTGTGTGACAACATGGACGCATTTGTTGACATGCACCGGAAAGCCACCTCCATCAAGCGCCTTGTAAAAGCGAACCCTGCCATGGCGGAGAACCTTCCTGCCAGGATCCGCAAGATACTGGATCTGAAGGCAAATCAGGCACATTCTCTTTTCGGAAGTATCGCCAGCGATCTGGAGGAGCGCGGCGTTGAGCTTAGCGGAGATCTTGATGCTTTTGAGATCAAGCCCATGACAATTGCGGAGTACCAGCAGAAGGCAGCAGGCAAGCTTGACAGTAAAAAATCAAAGGCCAACTTCGCAGAGGCTAAGAAAAAGGAAGTTGAGCTTTTAGATAACGAGGAGGAGCCAGCCCAGGTACAGACAGTGGCCGATACCCTGACTTTCGAAGATTTTGCGGCTATGATCGGAACAATGAACCGAGGTCAGGTCACCATCACAAACGGCAAGCTTGCCATTATCAACAACGGCAAGTTCTGCAAAAAGCGAGGCGAGGCCAGCGAGACCAACCGTACCATCAAGGAGCGGTTTATGACCGTTATCCTGGAGCGCCTGGGGGAAAAGGAAGCAGCCATTTTCAGGCCTCACCTTATGACACTCCTGCATCTTTATGACAAAGATGACCGCATGATGCTGCCCCTTACCAGAAAGACCATCCAGAGCGTGCTTGCGGAGGTCAATACTTTCCGCTGCAAGGCTCTTCGTTTGGTTAAGAATGCTCAGGGCAACGAGAACAACGCAGACGTGAAGATGGCGAAAAAGGCCTTTGACCTTATCGGTACTTCTCCGGTTACTAAGGTTGAGAGAAAGGCTGCAAAGGTAAGGATCAAAAACCTTGTCAGTGAATCCAGGCGCCTGGGTCTTGGGAAAATGAGCCTTTCAGAGCACCAGATGGATAATCTTTTAAACGGCAATCTGGAGCTCCTCATCGATAATATTTACGACGATCTTCAGCATCTTGATAATGTTATCCTAAATATTTCAAAGGGAGCAAACGTAGATCCGAATACCTGGGCCAATGGTGAAGATGTGGTTAAGCGTATCGCCATTTATGAGATCACAAAGCTTGTAGAAAACACTTCCGGACGTCAGAGAGTAGCCCAGCAGCGGCTTTCACTTTACCTGACGGAGCAGGCCTTTGCCATTGCCGGGAAGGGCGATCTCATGGACGACCTGAATGCCCTGCATGTGGGA
>JAEELH010000145.1 GCA_016288825.1 Lachnospiraceae bacterium
GCAATTTTTATATGCGTGTGCTATAATATATCTGTGATTTTTTGCGGCTTTGATTTGCTGCAGTATATATAAGGAGAAACAATGGACCAATTAGAATATGTACATGAGCTTGCCGGTGAGGGAGTAGACACCTGGAATGCAGTGATGCTCCTGTATAATTCGGCGCTCAAGGAGATAGGTACCAAGATGGATATCCTTTCGGACGAGTTCCAGCATACCCATCAGTACAACCCTATTGAGTACGTTAAAAAGAGGGTAAAAAGCCCTGAAAGCATTATTAAAAAGCTCAAGAGATACGGTTATGAGCACAGCATTGAGAATATGGTTACCTATTGCAATGACATTGCAGGTATGCGTATTGTGTGCTCATTTACTTCCGATATCTACAGACTGGCTGATATGATAGGACGTCAGTCAGATATTACGGTTATTTCAGTCAAGGACTATATCAAGAACCCTAAGGACAGCGGATACAAGAGCTATCACATGCTTGTGACCATACCTATTTTCCTTTCCGACAAGGTTGTGGACACTCGCGTGGAGATCCAGATCCGTACTATTGCTATGGACTTTTGGGCATCTCTCGAGCACAAGATCTACTACAAGTTCGAGGGCAATGCACCGGAGTACATCAGCCGAGATCTTAGAGAGTGTTCAGGTATCGTTGCCATGCTTGACGCCAAGATGCTTTCCCTTAATGAGGCAGTTATGGAGGCCAAGGAAGTCCAGGACAGGGATGAGGAGGTCGATACAGCTGAAAAGATCGAAACCGCTGTTTCCAAGCCTAAGTCCGGTACCATCCCCCATGTGGGCGGTGCCGTAGCTTCATAAATCTTAACACATTGATAGGTTATCAGATTGTCAGATCGTGCCGATATACTATACGGAGAGGTATCTCCGCGTAACGGATTACACTTTTTTGACCAAGGAGGGTAAGATCATGGATGGAACGATTTCCAGCGTTAGCGCTACTACCGCTTACGCACCGGCTTCCACCACACCGAAGTCGGACAAGACAAAGGAAACTGAAAAGGAACAGACCACAGCCGAAAAGATCGGCAATACTCCTGCGGCTACCTATGAGAAGTCTGCTGAGACAGACACAAAGAAGCAGGACAAGGTTACAAGAACAGACGCTGACAGAGCAGCCTTCATAGAGCAGGCCAAGCTTGATATCGCTAATCGTCAGCAGCAGCTGGCCGACATCGTTTCCAAGATGATGGGCAAGCAGGGTGAAAAGATCGGCATGACCGATGATATGTGGAAGACCCTGGCCAGCGGCAAGTTCGAGGTAGATGCGGCAACCAAGGCTCAGGCTGAGGCAGATATCGCTGAGGACGGTTATTGGGGTGTTGAAAAGACATCTGACCGTATTGTTGATTTTGCTAAGGCTTTGGCAGGCGACGATCCCGAGAAGGCTGATAAGATGATCGAGGCTTTCAAAAAGGGATATGAGGAAGCTACCAAGACCTGGGGCAAGGAACTGCCGGACATCACCAAGCGGACATATGACTCCGTTCTTTCCAAGATGGATGACTGGAAGAATGGAAAGACCGCAGAAACCGAAACCGAAACTGAATAGATCGTATGAAACATGGCGCCGGTTTATCCGGCGCTATTTTTAGTATATTCCCGTTAACGCATCGGTCGGTGCAACATTTTAGTTTGTATCTTAGATGAACCGGACAGTATAGCACCCTTGGCGACACGCTTCCGCTCCTTGTTTGCTCGTCACGTTACGTAACGTGCCACTTCGTGCCACGAAGTAACGACGGCAAACGAGGGTCGTTACGGGTACTATACTGCTCCGGTTCTACTACTATGCGTAAACCTATACAGATTGGCTTTAATTAATACTGTCATATGTTAAGTTTGCGCAGCTTACGGCATCGTGTCGTGTGCAATACCCGTAGCGACCCTCGTTTTTAGTCGTTACTTATGCGGCGTATTTTGCCGCATTATGTAACGCGACCAAAAAACAAGGAGCGGGAGCGCGTCGCCAAGGGTGTTGCACCGGCCGATGCGTTTCGGCTTATGTAAAAACATTCAGTAGTGAAAATGAAAATTGTATCCCGAATAAAACAATCCTTGTATATTGTACTTATTAGTGATAAAATGTTCTTTGTATACAAAGCTTAGTGCAGAGGTTTTTCGATTATGGAACAGGTTCGCGAGAGCGCATATGCAAAACTAAATCTTGGTCTGGATATCCTGGGCACCAGAGATGACGGCTATCACTTGGTCCGCATGGTGATGCAGCAGATAGATATCCATGATGATATCACCGTGTACAAGACCGTAGATCAGGCGATTTCCCTGGAGGCGGACTTTGGGGGTGTGCATCTTGCGGAGCCTATGTCCATGGGAGACGACAATCTGTGTGTAGTCGCTGCCAGAGCAATGGCGGCTGCACTTGGCGTCCATCACGGCTATTTCATCCATTTGTCAAAGAGGATACCTATCGCTGCAGGCATGGCGGGAGGAAGTTCTGACGCGGCAGCCACCCTTCGAGCCATCAACAGGCTTGAGGGAGAACCTCTTTCAGTGGATGAACTTTGCAGGATAGCCCTTCGTATCGGTGCGGATGTTCCATATTGTATCAGAGGCGGCACTATGTTGGCTGAGGGAATAGGTGAAGATCTCACGCCTCTTCCTTTTCCCGGAGAGGTTACAGTCCTTATCGCAAAACCGCCGGAGGGAGCTTCTACGGGGGCAGTATACAAAGCCTATGACAGTCTGAAGGACCCCTATAGACCGGATATTGATGTTCTGGTTTCGTCTATCAAGGCGGGGGACGTGGTGAAGATGACAGAAGCCATGGGCAATGCTTTGGAGCAGGTTACAGTGGCTATATTGCCACAGGTAACACAGATAGAGGAGATAATGATAGCCGGTGGGGCGAAAAGGGCCATTATGACAGGTAGCGGTCCAACGGTGTTTGGTATATTTGATGATGATGTGGCACTGTCACAGGCAGCGGAGACGCTCAGACGCAGCGGGCTGTGTGAGACAGTAGCCAGGACAGCCTTTTATGATAGCAAAGGAGAGGGCCATGGAAGATCTTAAGCTCAATATGGAAGCATTCCTGCCTCTTAGGGATGTGGTTTTTCATACACTTAGAGATGCGATCCTCAAGGGAGAGCTGGAGCCCGGAGAGCGGCTTATGGAGATCCATTTGGCTAACAAGCTTGGTGTATCCAGGACGCCTATCAGGGAGGCTATCCGTATGCTTGAAAAAGAGGGCCTTGCTGTTACTATTCCCAGACGAGGTGCTCAGGTTGCTCGCATGACGGAAAAGGATCTGGAGGATGTCCTTGAGATAAGAGATGCTCTTGACGGTCTTGCGGTTGAGTGTGCATGCCGAAGGATGACAGAGGAGACTTTTGACAAGCTGAAAGATGCTATGAATGCTTTTCTTGCTGCTGTTGAGAGCGGTGATGTCAGGACCATAGTTGAGGCGGATGAGTCTTTTCATAATGTGATCTACGAGGCTGCGGATAATCCCAAGCTTGGCAATATCATTTCAAATCTCAAGGAGCAGATGTACCGCTTCAGATATGAATATGTTAAAAATGATCTGGATTACACAAGGCTTGTGGAAGAGCATTCTCAGATCATGGATGGTCTGAAAAGGCAGGATGTTGCGTATGTTAAGGAGATAATGCATACGCATCTTGACAACCAGATAGAGGCTGTTAAGGAACTTATCCGTAAACAGAGCGAGGGAAGCAGATCATGACAACTATCAAGACAATGCACGAAAAGCCTTGCCGTATATCTGTCAGATCACAGCAGGTTATGGATGGTCAGTCCCAGGAGGAGATGCAGCTTCTTACGGGGGTCATCACGGAGGAGCATGGTGCTTTTCGTATAGAATATACGGAAACTCTGGAGTCCGAGGACGAGGTGCATACAAGCATAATCATAACCGATCCCTGGGTATATCCGCATGTGTCCGTAACAAGGAGCGGAGCCATTGTTTCAAACATGAAATTTGCCCTTGGAGAGCGCTACGATTTTTCATACACAACGACCATGGGGGCATTTGAGTTTTCGGTTGCCACTACCGATGTTGTGTTTGAAAGAAAGCATGGAAAGTATTATCTAAAACTTTATTATGATCTTATTTCCATGGGAGCGCTGTTATCCAACAATGAGATTTCTTATGTAGTATATCCGGAAGTGTAGAAAGAGGATTGTGTATTGCGATCCTCTTTTTTTGAGTTTTAAGTAATCATTGCATTTTTAACATTGTAATGGTAGAATGCCATTTGGACTATTTTTATGAGGAGGACTAATTATGCCCATCTGGCTTATTGTTATGATCATCATCCTGGTGATCCTTGTGGCAGCAACTATCGCACTTTATTTTCTTGGAAAAAAGGCTGAGGCACGTCAGGCAGAACAGGACGAGTTACTTCAGAAAAACGCACAGCCGGTTACAATGCTTATAATTGACAAGAAAAAACTTCCCTTAAAGGATTCAGGGCTTCCCGAGCAGGTTATCGCTCAGGCACCTTGGTACTCCAAGAGAGCAAAGCTTCCCCTGGTCAAGGCCAAGGTTGGACCTCAGATCATGACACTTATTTGTGACCAGGGTATCTTCGAACAGGTTCCGGTTAAAAAGGAGGTCAAGGCACAGGTCAGCGGTCTTTATATTACAAGTATAAAGGGTGCTCATGGAAAGCTTGAAGCTCCTGTAGAGCAGAAAAAGGGCCTTCGTGCATGGGCCGAGCGCAAGCGCGCTGAGCTTAAAACAAAATAATAGTATAGATGAGCCTGCCGATGATCGGCGGGCTCGTTTTTTTTATTCCCTTTGTCTTTTGAAAAATGTTGTGGTAGAATATGAAAACACAGGGGTTTTCCGTTAATGTTTTTACAGGGGGATTCACAATGAAGCAATTATTAGCTGTCGGTAAGGTTAGCGATCAGGCAAAAGAAGTATTTTCCTATCTGGAGCAGTACTTTGGAATACAGGTTATGGAGCAGTCATTGGATGCGGTTTCGGGTATTATCGCAGCAATGAAGCCCGATATGGTGCTGGTAAGTGTGGAGGAGCTTTTGGCGTCTCCGACTGAGGCTATGGGAGAGTTTATTAAATCCAATGAGGGACTTTCCGTGGCGACCTTCGGTACTCCGGATGACTTTACCCGTTTCAGCAAGCTTTATGTGGGTGAGCCCCTCAAAAATATAGATCTTCCGTTGGATGAGGAGGCCTGCCTTTTCCTTATCTGTTCTACACTTAAGATATCCATGAAAAAGCTTAAGACAGAGAGCGCCAATAAAAAGACCATCCTTGTGGTAGATGATGACGCTACGACTCTTCGAAGTATCAAGAGTATTTTGGATAATAAGTACGCTGTCGAACTTGCCAGATCCGCGGAGACGGGATTTCAGGCGATGGAAAAGAAGATTCCGGATTTGATTCTTCTGGATTATGAGATGCCTGTAATGAACGGCAAGGAAATGCTTCAAAAGATCAGGGCTACGGAGAAGTATGCCAAGATCCCTGTTATCTTCGTTACGAGTGTGACGGATAAGACCATTATCTCATCGCTTATTCCTTTGAGACCGTCAGGGTATCTGCTCAAGCCTATTACAATGGATGTGCTTCATGCAGAGGTGGATAAAGTACTTAATAAGTAAAAATGGAACTGTGGGACTAAGGTCCTGCAGTTCTTTTTTTGCGGATAATTATCCGCAGTCACCAAAAACCAGCCCACCCCAGTGATTATGTATGTTTAGGACTTACGGATAATTATCCGCAGTCACCCAAAAACCAGCCCCCCCAGTGATTATGTATGTTTAGGACTTACGGATAATTATCCGCAGTCACCCAAAACCAGCCCCCCCAGTGATTATGTATGTTTAGGTCTTACGGATAATTATCCGCAGTCACCAAAAACCAGCCCCCCAGTGATTATGTATGTTTAGGTCTTACGGATAATTATCCGCAGTCACCCAAAACCAGCCCCCCCCCAGTGATTATGTATGTTTAGGACTTACAGATAATTATCCGCAGTCACCCAAAACCTTCCAGGGGTCCGCTACGCGCACTTGCTGTGCTCGGCGAGCCGGCACAGCTTCCCGCGCGAGACTCTACTGCCGCTACGCGGCACCCCTGTCAGGTGTTTTGGATGACTTATCCAGCCGATTTCCGCTTCTTCCACTTAGCAAGCGAGCTTGCAGTGTTAGAAGCAAAAATCGTCTGCGGATAATTATCCTAATTTACCTATTGACACACTAGGTTAATAGTGGTATAGTATCCCCAACTTAAGGAAAGGAGACTATTAGTTATGAGCAATTACAGATTTGAAACACTTCAGTTACACGTTGGACAGGAGCAGGCGGATCCCGCATCCGATGCACGTGCGGTACCCATCTATCAGACAACATCTTATGTTTTCCACAACAGCAAACATGCAGCTGACCGTTTCGGTCTTGCAGATGCGGGTAACATTTACGGTCGACTTACCAATTCCACTCAGGATGTTTTGGAAAAAAGGCTGGCAGCTTTAGAGGGAGGCAGCGCAGCACTCGCACTTGCATCCGGATCGGCAGCTATTACTTATACTATTGAGGCACTTGCCGCAAACGGCGGTCATATCGTTTCTCAGAAGACTATCTATGGCGGCAGCTACAACCTTCTGGCACATACACTTCCCCAGTACGGCATTGAGACAACTTTTGTAGATGCTCACGATCTTGCTCAGGTAGAGGGTGCGATCCGGGACAATACCAGAGCCATCTATCTTGAGACCCTCGGCAATCCCAACAGTGATATCCCTGATATTGATGCTATCGCCGAGATCGCTCACAAGCATGGACTTCCCCTTGTGGTTGATAATACTTTCGGTACACCTTATCTTATCAGACCTATCGAGCACGGTGCGGATGTGGTCGTTCATTCCGCAACAAAATTCATTGGTGGACACGGAACCACCCTGGGAGGTATAATAGTCGAGTCCGGCAAATTTGATTGGAAGGCAAGTGGCAAGTATCCCAATATCGCCGCTCCCAATCCCAGCTATCACGGAGTATCATTCTATGATGCTGTGGGACCGGCAGCTTTTGTTACATACATCCGTGCCATTCTTCTTCGTGATACAGGCGCAACGATCTCACCCTTCAACGCATTCCTTCTTCTTCAGGGCGTGGAGACTCTTTCTCTGAGACTTGAGAGACATGTTGAGAATACGAAAAAGGTGGTTGAGTTCCTTAGCAAGCATCCTCAGGTTGAAAAGGTTAATCATCCCTCACTTCCTGATCATCCCGATCATAGCCTTTATGAGAGATATTTCCCCAATGGCGGCGGATCCATCTTTACCTTTGATATCAAGGGAGGCCAGGAAGAGGCCTGGAAGTTTATTGACAATCTTGAGATCTTTTCACTCCTTGCCAACGTTGCGGATGTTAAGAGCCTTGTGATCCATCCGGCTTCAACCACACATTCACAGCTTAGCGAAGAGGAGCTCTTGGATCAGAATATCAAGCCCGGTACCATCCGTCTTTCTATCGGAACCGAGCATATTGATGATATTATTGCGGACCTTGAAAAGGGCTTCGCTGCAGTATAATAAGGAGGAACATCATGTCTAATATTTACAAGGGAACACTGGGACTTGTGGGCAATACGCCCCTTGTAGAAGTGGTCAATATCGAAAAGGAGCTTGATCTTAAGGCTACAGTTCTTGTTAAGCTTGAGTATTTCAATCCCGCAGGAAGTGTCAAGGATCGTATCGCTAAGGCTATGATCGAGGACGCTGAGGAGCGTGGACTTCTTAAGGAGGGCTCAGTTATTATAGAGCCCACCAGCGGTAATACCGGAATCGGACTTGCAGCCATCGCTGCTTCCAAGGGATATCGTGTTATCCTTACTATGCCTGAGACCATGAGTGTTGAACGCAGAAGTATCCTTAAGAGCTACGGCGCAGAGATCGTTCTTACTGAGGGCTCCAAGGGAATGAAAGGTGCCATCGAAAAGGCTCAGCAGTTGGCAGAGGAGACTCCCGGTGGATTCATCCCCGGACAGTTTGTAAATCCCGCAAATCCTGCAGCACATAAGGCTACAACCGGTCCCGAGATCTGGAGAGATACAGACGGACAGGTAGATATCTTTATCGCAGGTGTAGGAACAGGCGGAACTGTTACCGGAACCGGAGAGTATCTCAAGGAGCAGAAGTCCGATATCAGAGTCGTTGCACTTGAGCCCGCTGACTCACCTGTGCTTTCCGAGGGTAGAGCAGGAGCTCATAAGATCCAGGGTATCGGTGCCGGATTTGTGCCGGACGTACTCAATACCAAGGTATATGACGAGGTGTTCAAGGCAACCAATGAAGATGCGTTTGCGGCTGCAAAGCTGCTGGCTAAGAAGGAGGGTATCTCTGTAGGTATCTCATCAGGCGCTGCATTGCATGCGGCTATTGAATATGCTAAGGATCCGGCAAACGCAGGTAAAACAATCGTTGCACTGCTTCCGGATAGCGGTGATCGCTACTACTCGACACCACTATTTACTGAGTAAATCTGTATTTGAATATGCATGGAATGCACCGGAGCGTGTGTGGTACCCGTAGCGACCCTCGTTTGCCGTCGTTACTTCGTGGCACGAAGTGGCACGTTATGTAACGTGACGAGCAAACAAGGAGTGCGAACGTGTCGCCAAGGGTATCACACCGTCCGGTGCGTTTTATGTGTATATAATTTGATGTTCAAACAATGCTAAGCCGCGACTCGCCAAGGGTGTTGTACCGACCGACGCTTTACAAGCAATATAACTCGACTCAAAATGCGTCACAGCCGACACAATTCTGTCAGCCGCTTTCCGTAGAAGTAGTCGTGGACAAGAGTGTCGAATTCACTCCACATCGGAAGCGTCTGGCACTCTTCGCGTCTGCTGCATTCATAGTTCGGATCCGCAAGGCAGGCCACAGGTGACAGGCTTCCTTCCATCATTTCCAGTATCTCACCCACGGTGTAGTCCTCGGCGGGACGGCAGAGCTTGTATCCGCCTCCTTTGCCGCTGGTTCCCTTGAGCAGTCCGCCGTGTACCATATCTTTAACTATTATCTCAAGATATTTTTTTGATATTTCCTGTCTGGCAGCAATGTCCTTGAGAGGGATATATTTATCACTCTGGTTTTCTGCCAGGTCTATCATAACGCGAAGAGCGTAGCGTCCTCTGGTTGAAATCATATGAGCCTCCTTTCCAAGTACTTCCTATTATACTATAGGGTTAGTGGGTGGCTCAAGTTTAAGTTGCTATTCACAGCCACTTATAACACATTCCTGGTGTCCGCTACGCGCACTTGCTGTACTCGGCGAGCCGGCACAGCTTCCTGCGCGAGACTCTACTGCCGCTTCGCGGCACACCAGTCATGTGTTTTAAGTGACTGATTCCAGTCAATATACGGCTTATGATGTTATGCAAGCAAGCTTGCAACGTCATCGCTCGTATATTGGCTGTGAATAGCAACTTTTTCGGGCATTTTATTGTACTAAAGTGTAACGTTATGGTAAAATAGTCTAGGTATGTTCCTGTGGGGGAGGTCATATAGCGTTGAATGATTATTCTATCCAAAATGCCAAAACGCATAACATAGCGCTAGGGATCATTACAGTGGCGTGCATTGGGGCTGTATTGGAGAGTATTACCCAGGGTTGGGAGTTCTGGGTACCGCCTCTTATTTTGATTGGAGTGATCATTGCATGGTCTTTTCATGTCTCGCAGTATGGCAGCCGTCTATTCAGGGAAAACTATTATCTTTTCTTTTCGCTTTTAGTTGCTTTTTATCATGGTGTTCATGCCACCAGTTTTTTTGATCTTATTGTCGTGTCGGCACTTTTGCTTGTGACCTGCGCATTGCTTCGACGCAGGGATTTTCTGCTTCTGGGTATGATAGAGTTTTTTACCCTCATTTTCATGCTGCTTTTTATTGCCGTCAGGACAGGTACTTTTGTTTTTGATTCCCTTAATATTTCCAGACTTGCTCTTCATATCATAGCGGAGATCTGCCTTTTCAGGGCTCTTTCAGAGGTTATCAGCGCAGGCATCAGAGATGATCAGGAGCTTGAGCGCCGCAATTCAGAAAAGGAAGCTGAGAGAGTGGATATGGAGGACTTCCTTGTCAATATTTCTCATGAACTTCGTACCCCTGTCAATGTTATCGGGGGACTATCTTCCCTTATTTTGAAAAAAGAAGACAGTGATGATGTCAGGGCCATTCAGAATGCAGGTCGCAGGCTTTCTCATCAGATCGAGGATATCCAGGATTACAGTGAGATCCAAAGAGGCGATGTTGTACTTGAAGAGGAAAAGTACATGATCACCTCTGTTCTTAATGACATTATCGAGGAGTACGGTTTCGTTGAAAAAAGGGGGAACCTTGATCTTGTGATCGATCTGGATCCCTCTGTGCCTGCTGTTATGCAGGGTGATTCCGGCAAAATAAGCAAGATAATCAAGCATCTTTTGTCCAATGGATTTAAGTTTACGAGAAATGGCGGAGTATACCTAAGGATTTACACTATCAACAGGGAGTACGGTGTCAATCTTGTCATCGAAGTCACAGATACCGGTATCGGTATGACTTTCTCCGATATAGAAAAGTTGTCAAAAGGAATGTTCCAGGGCAACAAAAAGCGTAACAGAAGTACCGGAGGTATCGGTCTGGGACTTCCCATCGTATACGGTTTTGTTCGCAAGATGAATGGCTTTGTTACCATTGAGAGTGAGAGGAAAAAGGGGACTACTGTCCGTATAAGTATCGCACAGCAGATAATCGATCCAAACCCTTGCCTTAACGTTAAGTCCGATAAATTTATTAATATTGCCTTTCACGTTATTCCCGAGAAGTACACGGTTTCCATAGTACGTGATTTTTATCGCAATATGGCTACGGATATGGCAGCAGGCCTGCGCCTCAATCTGTATTCGGCTTCTACCCTCAGGGATCTTAAAAGACTTGTTCAAACCGGAAATATTACTCATGTTTTCATGGGTGATTATGAGTATGAAGCAGAGCCTGAATACTTTGATGAATTGGCGGACGGAGATGTTACGGTTGCTGTTTCCGCTGATCCCGGTTTTGCGGTTCGTGCCGGAAGCAAGGTTATCATCATGCCCAAGCCTCTTTACGGGTATCCTGTTGCCAGGATCCTTAACGGAGATGGTGATGCTGTCCAGATGGCAGGAGGTGAGTTTGATAGAAGACCTGAACTTGACGGCCTCAGAGCTTTGGTAGTAGATGATGAACCCATGAACCTGGTAGTGGCAACCGGTCTTTTTAAAGATTACAATATGACTGTTGATACTGCCGAAAGCGGGCGTGCAGCTATAGAAAAATACAAAGAAAACGACTACGACATCATCTTTATGGATCATATGATGCCTGAGATGGATGGTGTTGAGGCTATGAAGCACATCAGAAATCTTGCGGCTGATGATGACAAGAAAGTTATCATGATCGCCCTTACCGCCAATGCAATAAGCGGGGCAAGAGAAATGTTCCTTCAGGAAGGCTTTGACGGTTTTGTCAGCAAGCCCATTTCCATACCCGAATTTGAGAGGACGATGAACAGAGTCATCTCCGGGAGGAAAGGAGGCAGGCCATGAAACTGATAAGCAGACTCAGGGGCTATGTCCTTGATCCTTCCAGAAGTTTCCGAGAGAGAGCATTTGTTGTTCTTACAATAACAGCTGTAGGAGTGGCTTTCCTGGCCCTCTTAGGCGACATTATTTACGGGGAAAACATCATCGAGATAATAGTCCTTACAGGGACAGTTGTTATTTCCCCCATCACGACTTATATAGGAGTCAGGACTAACAGAGTTGAGATAGCCAACAGAGTCATATCTTTGGGGGTTATCTTTCTCGTGATGCCTTCCATCTTCTTTTTCGGAGGAGGCCTTAGAGGCGGAAGTATTCCGTGGCTGATCTTTACGTATCTTTATATCGGACTTATTCTATCGGGTTGGTGGCGTGTTGCGTCTATAGCCGTTCATACTTTGGTCGTAGCGATCATGTTTTATCTGGCCTACAGATATCCGCAGCTGGTCATCCCTCACAGCGAGGGAATGTACTATGTGGATCTTGCGCTGGCTGTTATTGAGGTGGGATTGGTTTGTTTCAGCATGACCTGGTTCCAAACCCTGCTCTACAATGAGGAAAATAGAAGAGCCTGGGAGGAAACCAAAAAGGTTGAGGAACTTAACCGCTCTCAAAACCGTTTTTTCTCAAGTATGAGCCATGAGATAAGGACACCTATCAACTCCATTCTCGGACTTAATGAGATAATCCTCCGTCAGGATGATGCATCGGATGAAATCATCAAGGATGCTTCCAATATCCAGGGTGCGGGTCGTATGCTCCTGTCTCTTATCAATGACATCCTTGATTTTTCCAAGATCGAGGCCGGTAAGATGGACGTGGTTCCGGTCAACTACAGTGTGTCGGCTCTTGTATCCGAGATCGTTAATATGATCTGGTTGAGGGCCGAGCAAAAGGGACTGGAGCTTCGTGTGGAGGTGGATCCGTCCATTCCTGCAGAGCTTTACGGTGACGAGGTCCGTATCAAACAGATCCTTGTAAACCTCCTTAACAACGCTGTCAAGTATACCCAGGAGGGATCAGTAACACTCCACATCGAGAGAGAGGAGATGCAGGGTGATCAGATCGTCCTGATGTTCTCTGTTGTCGATACGGGAATGGGTATCAAGCAGGATGTTATTCCTTATCTATTCGATGCTTTTCGCAGATTGGACGAGGAAAACAATACCAAGATAGAAGGTACTGGACTGGGACTTTCCATAGTCAAGCAGCTTGTTGAACTTATGGACGGAAGGATCACCGTCAACAGCGTTTATACTCAGGGTTCGACTTTTATGGTTACTCTCAGGCAAAAGGTTGCAAGAGCCGATGCCGTGGGCGAGATCAACATTTCAGGAACCGGAACGGTTGCAAGGGACGGAAAATATAAGCCGGGATTCACCGCACCGGATGCCAGGGTACTTATCGTTGATGACAATGAGATGAACCTTGAGGTTGAGAAAAAGCTTCTTGACGGTACAGGTATTTCGGTTGACACAGTTGTGAGTGGTAAGGAAGCTATTGCTCTTACCATGGAGAACAATTACGATATCATATTTATGGATCATTTGATGCCGGAAATGGACGGTATTGAGTGCATGCAACATATCCGTAAGCAGGTAGGTGGACTTAATAACCGTGTTCCCATCATAGTCTTGACTGCCAGTGCTGAAAGTGAAAATAAGGAGCTGTATTCGAGAAGCGGATTTGATGATTATCTGGTCAAGCCTGTCAGCGGACGCCAACTGGAAGAGGCTCTTATTGCCCATATCAGTTCGACCAAGGTTATCCGAAGCGACAGTATTGATCTGTCAAAGCTTTCCATGAATACCGCCAGAACATATAGCCGAAAGATCCCGGTAGTAGTTGCAGTGGGCAGCATGTGTGATCTGCCGGTCCATACACTTAGGGATTATCAGCTGGATGTGATCCCCTTTGTGCTTCGGGCCAGTGACAGAGTATTTTATGATTCAACGGAGGCCGGTCCTGATGAGCTTCTTCGGTATATGAGCGCCGGTGTTAAGTTTACTTCAGAGCCACCGTCGGTGGAGGCTTTTGAAAAGTTTTTCGGAAAAGAGCTTAAAAAAGCACATAATGTTATTTATATTTCCATAGCAGAGGGGCTTAGCGAAGAGTATACAAACGCCAGAGCCGCGGCAAGGATCTACGGAAATGTGTCCGTCATTGATTCGGGCAATACATCCAGTACTGTTGGTATGCTGGCTCTTTTGGCTACGAGGATGGCAACCCAGGGAGATGCTCCTGAAAAGATCGTTCATGAGGTTAAAAATCTTCGAGACAGGATAAATAGCAGTTTTATCACGGACGGAGCATATTTCCTTTTTAATCGCGGTATAATAGACAATAATATTTCTGCATTTATCAGGACGCTTAATATCAGACCATGTGTCAGATTCCGTGGTGACAGGTTCAAGGTCGAGCATCTTTGCTTCGGTGATGCTGAAAGATGTTATTCTAGATTCGTTGAGCATGCGCTGCCAAGGCTCGCTAATCCCGATCTGGATGTGATCTTTGTTGTATATGTTGATCTGACAGACAGTCAGTTGGAGCTTATCGCGACTCGTATACGTAGACGTTACGATTTTAAAAATATCATTTTCCAAAAGGCGTCTGCAGTTTTGTCACTTCATTGTGGTCCGGGGGCAGTTGGTCTGGTATACTTTAACAAAAGCGATTATTCATACAATCTCAGCAATATGCTGGTTTCTTATGAGGGACCCGATGAGGATGAGGTTTATGAATTGCCCGGTGATGAAGGCGAGGGATCCGCTTCGGATTTTATGCCGGAGGTCAACGTCTATGAGAGGTTTAGATCGGTAAATGCTGATAAGGCGCTGGAGCCTTTAAAGTGGTACGAGCAGATAGATGGACTGGATGGAGCGGATGCTCTTAAAAACAGCGGATCTGAGGAAGCGCTGGATACCGTACTTAAGATCTTTTATGATTCCATACCCATCAAATCAGCTGAACTTCAGGGTTTCTTTGATGCGGAGGACTGGGATGATTACACCATCAAGATCCACGCGTTGAAAAGTTCAGCCAGACTGGTGGGGGCCAACAAACTTGCGGATGACGCCTTTGCTCTGGAGATGGCCGGCAAAGAAGGCAGGATCGATTATATAAGAGAACATCATGGAGAGGCCATGGATGAGTTCAAGGCCTTTTACGGACCATTATCCGAGAGATTTAAGGATATGGAAGAGGATAAGGATGATGGTATGATTTCGGACTTGGATGAGGATGTAGATTCTGATGACAACAGTCCGGAAAAGGCAGAGGTCAATCAGGAGTTTGACAGATTCCTCATTGAAAGTATTTATGAGGCTCTTCGTGACGGAGCGAAGTACGGAGATGAAAATATGTTAACAGAGACTCTTGCAGAGGCGGCTGAGTATGAATTCCCGCCGGAGGATGAGCAGCGTATCGCTCAGATAAGAGAGTGTCTGGAGGCGGGGGATTTTGAGCGTATCATAGAGATAACGGATTCGGATCAGGAACAATAGATGCTCTACAGTATCAACATGATAGCCGGAGGGTTTATTTATGGGCAGAAGTGTAGCAGTTGTCACATATCAGTTCAGCGTTGTAGTCAAGTCTATGGAAAAGGGACTTACGGACAAGGACTATGATGTGGTTCTCCTTGAGGATGATGAGGATCAGATACTGGCGGTGATGGATACCACCGAAGTCTTTTTAGTGTATCTCCAGGATTCAGTACTTGGCGATATAGAAAAGGTCAAGGAGCTTCTTTTGCTTTGTGATATGTTTGAGGATCACGGGCGTCATCCTATATTCATAGGTGCAGCCAACAGCAGAGATGCCTTTTTCAAGGTGGTACCCGCCCTCAAGAATTATGTATGGGTTGACCGACCGGTGGATATGTATAAGCTCATTAAGGATATCGAGAAAGAGGCCAAAAGGCGGGAGGATCTCAATGCCAAAAAGAGGATCCTTATCATTGACGATGATCCTTTCTCGGCACAGATAGTGTCTGAGTGGCTTAAAAACCTCTACACCGTCAGCACCTGTGCGGACGGAATGGAAGGCATTTCCTGGCTTGTTAAAAATAAGGTGGATCTGATACTTCTTGATTACGAGATGCCTGTTGTGGATGGCCCCAAAGTATTGGAGATGCTCAGGATGCATTCGGAGACAGCCCACATTCCAGTTATCTTCCTGACGGGTATCGGAACCAAGGAAAGTATCCGCAGGGTGCTTTCACTTAAGCCCCAGGGTTATATCCTGAAGACGACTACCAGAGATGACCTGATCAAGAACCTTGAGGAGTTCTTTGAAAAACAGGGTAAATGAAAGGATTAGGATGAAGACAGACAGTTCTTACGGTAAAAGAAAATATGCGCTGATCTTTTTCCTGTTCGCACTGGGTATCATGGTTTATATCCTGTTTTCGACGGATGTATTTGATGACAATTATAAGAAAATAGTCAGACCATTTTCAACAGGCTGGCATTCGGCGGAGGGGGTTGAATACAACATTGACTATGTTCGGACCAGAGGCGAGGGCGATGTAATTACGCTGGAAAAAAAGCTACCTGACGGTATCAGTGATGGTGACGGCTTATGTTTTGAAACATACAATGCGGACGTTCAGGTTTATATCAATCACAGGGAGATCTATTCATTTACTGCCAGAGAAAACTTTACCGGACGGGGGTACGGCAATGCTTTTCATATAGCCAGACTTTCCCCTTTTTATGCGGGAGGGACAGTCAGGATTACTTTTAAATGCGTTGATCCTATCGGCGGAAGAGCCTCTGTCAGTAACGTTTATATTGGACCCCAGCTTGACTATGTTCATATGAGCATCATCTCAAGAAGTCCTTCGGCCATTGTCTCTGTATTGATCATAGTTTTTGGACTTATGCTCCTTATCATTTACGTATGGGTTCCGGACAAAAAGAGGCTTCCTTTTGATATTGCATCATTGGGAATAGCTGCAGCAGTTATTGGGGTGTGGCTTTTTACGGATTCCAATATCCTGCAACTTTTGTCAGGTCATATCTATGCGATCCGGGCTGTCAACAGGATTTCAATGACGCTGGTTGGTTATCCGGTGATAAGCTTTTTTAATTCGCTTACCAAAGCGGACAGGCGTATATTCAGGATTATTGCATTTTGGGCTAATATTATCTTTGTGGCACTTGTTGTGGGGATCAGGTTTATTACCGGCATAGATATGATCAGGTATTTCCTGGTATCGCTTGTGCTTTTCGGTGCTTTTTCTCTTGCTCTCATTGTTTTTATCTTTGTGGATAATCAGCTTTACTGTAAGGCTAATGGCATAGAACCGAATCTTAAGATGTTTTATATTGCGGTATCTGTTTTTACGTTGTGTGTCATTGCGGATATTATCCTTTATTACAACAGGCTTTCATTCGGAGATTCATACGGCACATTTACCCGATTGGGAACGCTTTTCATTCTTATCAGCGTAATGATCAGCTTCCTGAACTGGTGGATCAGGGATCAGGCGGATATCGAGAGAGACCGTCTTGTTAACCGTGTCCTAAAGTATGCGGTATCCAGTTATTCTCCTGATGAGAGTATACGGCTTATGATGGAATCCGTGGGTAAGGAACTCCAGGCGCAGCGTATCGTAGTACTTGAAAATACCAACAACGGCAAGTTTCATGGAACTTATGCCTGGTATGAGGAGGGACGTAAGCCCGGTGCGATAGACCTTTTATATATTCCTCATGACGGATACTTGGAGGAACTCCATAAGAATCCGGATATAGATGACCACAGGCTTATAATAAGCAATCTTGATGAATACAAGTCGTCGAATTCGCCGTTATATAACCTTCTGATAACCAACAATGTGGAAAAGCTTGCAGCCAGTTCCCTGGAGCTTAATGGTAAGCTTATAGGAATCTTTGCGGTGTTGGATCCGCCGACCAACAAACTGTCCGAATCTGCGGAGATCATCAACCTGATATCCTACTTTGTTTCTCAGCTTATAATGCGTCGTGACGAAGAAAAGAGACTCAGATTCTACAGTTACAACGATACCCTTTCAGGCGCTCTTAATCGTATGGCTTACAGAGAGTATATTGAGAGCGGTCTTGATATGGGATCATCCTTCGGATATATGATCTGTGAGATAGAAGGTCTTGAGAGAGCCAATGATACTAAGGGCTATGAGGCCGGTGATAAGATGGTCATTGGTTTGGTTAACTGTTTGATGGATGTTTTCGGCAATGACAACGTTTATCGTGTCAGCGGAACGGAATTTGTTGCATTTGGATTTGAATCTGAGGAGACATTCTTCTATAATGATGTGGATCGCGTTAGGAAGATGACTGCAGATATGGGATTGTCCATATTTGTCGGAGCGGTGTTCTGTGTTTACGGAACGCTTGATATCTCCATGGTGATCGGTAGAGCCAATGAATTGTTGATAGAGGATAAGAAAAATGCCACATTATGATCCAAAGTCGCCTAAAGCAGACGAGTTTATTGAACACAAGGAGATACTTGAAACACTTGAATACGCAGATGAACACAAGTCTGATATCGGACTTGTAGATTCCATCCTGAAAAAAGCACGTCCCAGGTGGGAGGGAGGAGTACTGCATTGCAGCGGACTTGATCACAGAGAGGCTTCGGTACTCCTGGCATGTGATATCCCTGAGGTAACAGAGAAGATCCGGGCGCTGGCCGAGGAGATCAAGCTGGCTTTCTATGGCAACAGGATAGTGCTTTTTGCACCCCTGTATCTGTCTAATTATTGCGTTAATGGGTGTCTTTACTGCCCCTACCATCTTAAAAACAAACATATCCCCAGAAAGAAGCTGACTCAGGATGAGA
>JAEELH010000146.1 GCA_016288825.1 Lachnospiraceae bacterium
CCTTAATGAGCCAGAAGTGTTAGGATTCCACGAACTGAATCCCCAAAGTGTTCCGTTAAGACGGTTAGCGGGAGCGGGAACCTGCCATGGGGGTACGGACAGCCTACGGGTCCGAAAGGGGCAACTGTTACGACCGCTAAAAAGTTTGCAGGGGCGAAAGCCCCCGTGATACCACTTTCATAGGAGCTATTGCACCGCATGGGAGTGGAGGTTCATAACCTTGTAATTCATAATGGTTTCTCCACCTAATACTTCTGTTTTTATGGCTTACATCAAGTCACCGATAAAACAGTGCCATTAATAAATACGGCTCCGGGTTCTGTCGTAGCCGCATTCTCACATGCCACTTTCTTTTCGATCTGATCTTTGATAAGCAGATCCTCTTTGCTATCCGTAAGGACACTAAATAACCATTCTCGATAATCAGCCACTATATCATCTGCCTGATCAAGCATACTGGCCTTAAACTCTTCATATGAAACCATTTTTTCGATGGACATATACAATTTCTTATACTGGGCCATATCATCATAGACCCATACTTCGTATCTATCCAAAAAGCGATCTTCCGTAAAATCCAAAAATGTCTCTATCTTACCCTCAATTTCTATGGTTTCTATAGTTCGTTTTCTGCATTCAAACTTCTTCTCAAAGTCCCGGAAAGATTCATCCTCAAGGATCTCGCCAACTGTCATATTAAAGCACTGGGCAAGCGCAACAAGATTATCAATGGTCGGTATTATCGCACCGCTTTCCCAGTTTTGTACATACTGAAGAGAAACACCGACCCACTCAGCCACTTCCTCCGGCGACTTCTGGTAGAACTCTCTTATCTTAGATAAACGCATCCCAAAGGAAACCGAATCAAACAAGTATTTATCATTCATAGTATTTACAACCTATACCTCTACCTGCCTTATCCCAGCTCTCCCAGCATATCCCCGGGATTATCAGCAGCCTTCACCTTGTCAAAAGCCTTTATGATAATGCCTTCCTCATCGATAAGATATGTGGTCCTTACAACACCCATAGATACCTTGCCGTAGTTTTTCTTTTCCTTCCAGACATCATATGCCTGGATCACTTCCTTTTCCGTATCCGAAAGGAGCGTAAACGGCAGGCCATACTTTTCCTCAAACTTCTTGTGGGATGCCACGCTATCCTTGCTGACTCCAAGGACTACCGCACCCTTTTCTCTGAACTGAGGATACAGCTCTCCAAAATTGCAGGCCTGTTTTGTGCATCCCGGGGTATTGTCCCTGGGATAAAAATACAAAACCACTTTTTGACCGCGATAATCCGCCAGACTTCTCATTTCCCCATTTTGATCCGGAAGTGTAAACTCCGGTGCTTTTGTTCCGATCTCTAACATATGCCTATATTCTCCTTATCTTAACCTTTTAAAAAACATAGCCTTCATTTTAGTCCCTGCCTTTATTGAGTACAAATCCGGCAACGCCTCCGATACCACCACCAATTATATGTGCAAGTTGTGACACCTGATCCTGCAAAAAGACTCCCTCATACACCTGTTGACCAATATATATAACAGCGACAAGAATAAAAGTAAGGGGTATCTCACCATCCTTGAATCCGGAAAATGACGCCAGAAGGATAAATGCGAAAACGATACCACTGGCACCGAGAAGCGCTATATCAGGGAAAAAGATATCAATGATCAGTGCTGTAACAAGCGCTGTAGTGACCATTACCCCGATCAAGTTCTTTGAGCCGTACTTCTCCTCCAGCATTGGTCCAAGCAAAAGTATATACGACATGTTTCCGATCAGATGCTCCCAACTGCTGTGCCCAAAAACATGACCTATCAATCGAAGATATGTTAACGGTGAAGCTATAGATGCCCGATAGGTCGAGAAAAGCAGCGCATTACTGCCTCCTCTTGTTACTGTTCCCAGTATTGTCGCAACCAGACATATTGCCGCAAAGATCAATACAACCGGCGAATTGAATGTAATTCTTAGCTTTTTCATCATATCACTTCTTTTCTATATATGCTTCGCTTTTTTTCATAACATCCCGAAGGTTCGTTATATTTGTATCGACATTATCACACTCCAGCGAATGGTTACATCCGGGGTACGAATAAAGTACGATATCGTACTCACTTGCCATTTGCTTTATGCGACTGACATCGGACCATGGGTCTTCGTCCCCAATAAATGCAATGACATCCTCGGATGAAAAAGAAAAGGTTGCCTCTACGGGAGTGTACCAGATCTGTCTCCCACGCAGCCGATGCTCAGAGATATATCTTGCCATAGCTACAGTCCCAATACTTTTCCCAATAAAAATAACATCATTATATCCTGCAAATCCTACGCTCTCAAGCTGATCTTGGGTCTGCTCATAAGCAATCTCCGCTGCCTTTTCCATCATCTCAGCATTGCCCCTGATCTTGCGGGGCATATCACGATACTCAACATGGAGCACCTCGTATCCCTTGGCCTGCAAAATCTTTGCAGAATAATATAGCAACGGTTTATCCTTGTGATATCCTATCCCCGGACAGATGACGGCTATCCTGTCGGAACTTATTCCGGTAGCCGGTTTTTCGGTTGTCATCTTCATTTCGCATATACCTCGCATCCTTATATTTCCATACTCTCCCTATACGTCCGCATCGCCTTCTCAGTTTCTGTAAGTGGCGTACGGGATCCAAAAGGAACCTTGAGAAACCAGAGATGTTCGTTGATCTTGTACAAAAGCTCAACACGCTCGATCCGATCCGAAAAGGTTATGTCACACCAAAAGTGGGCCCAGACATAATTGCTGCCGGCCTCGGTGATATTGTCTACCTTGAGACGACAGCCGTGATGGGAAAAATACAGCGGGTAAAAATTCCCGCTGTTCTCGTAGGCGGCTATCACTGCAACCGGCTCTATTTCCTTGTTTTCCTTATATCTATCAGTATCAACGCTTAGCATACGCGCCTCCTGCTTATAGAAACATTTGTTTGCGTATGCATATTATAGAACGCTTGTTTGCGCGTGTCAATCACAAGATGTAGTATCAGATGAAACCTTATCCCCTTTGCTCACCTTTGCCCTTAATAACCTGAGAACCAATCCCATTCCATATGTTGCAAGGCACATAATTGCAAAGATAAGGATCCCGATAGGTAGTCCCCAATTAACAAACCCATACCAATCATTACCTTCCACACCCCTTATTAGGACATTTACAAGATACACACATCCGTATAAAAGCATGGGGATAACAGCGATAAGGTTCTCTTTTTGGCCCACAACCTTTCCACCTGTAAATACATATTCAAGCATTGCAATGATAGGGATTATCAGATGAAACCAGAAGTTTGCTCCCTGATACATTGAAAAATGTCCGTAAATAGGGCCCAGGAAAAAAGCTATCGTTGCAAACGTAAGCGCCACAGATACTGCAGCAACATATTTTGCCCTATCTATCGTATCGGAGCTTTTTTTCATCAAAAATAAAATAACCCATACCAGTGAGACAATACCCTCTGCGATGTTCGAGAGCACTGTAAAATACCTGAGGTTCATTATACCGGCCGATGCCAACGCTCCCGGCTCCTTGTTTGTAAACATATAGCCCCAGGCAGCAAATACGGTTATTACCATAAAGATATTTGCTATTACTTTTATTTTTGAATATGATCTTCTATTTTTCATGCACTTATAATCTTCCTCTGATCAGCCAATCTTAAACTGCTTTAAAAGATCAGGCGTGGCACCATGCCACGCCTGTTTCCATGATATCACGCTAAATCTTAAAACACAATAGTATCTCCCGAAACGTTGCTTTCACAAACGTTGCTTTCGCTTAAATAGATCCCCCGAAGAAAGCCAGTGCCACCACTCCGGGACCGACGTGGGTTCCGATAGCGGCGCCTATGGAACTGATGGGAAGCTTGTCAGGCTCCATTTCGTACAGACTGCGACTGTCCTCTATATATTTGTCCAGTACGGCACGGGAAAGACCACTGTATGCCAAACAGAAGGGCTGTGAAAAATCAATGCCACCTGAAAGCTTTACAAACTCTATGAGACGATTGTTTCCCATTTTTGATCCTCGGGCTTTTCCTATGACCGTGATCTCACCGTCTACTATAGAAAGGACCGGTTTAATGGAAAGAACGCTGCCGGCTGCCGCCGCCGCCGCGGAAATCCTGCCACCCTTTTTAAGATACTCCAGAGTGTCAAGAAGAGCAATAACCTTTACTTCCTTCCTTTTCTGTGCCAGAGTATTAGCGATCTCTGCGACCGAGCACCCCTTATCACGAAGTCTGACAGCTGTTTCCACTATAAGTCTTTCTCCAATGGCTGCGCTAAGGGAATCCACAACGAAAACCTTCTTCCCGGTATCGGATGCAGCTATGGTTGCGCTCTGGTAACAGCCCGAAAGCTTTGAGGAAATAGTGATACAGATGATCTCATCCTCATTGCAAGCTTCAAATGCATCCAGGTATTCCCCCGGGCTCACCTGACTGGTCTTAGGCAGCTCATCGGTTTCGATCAGCTTTTCAAAAAACGTATCGTGGTCTATGGAGGCGCCGTCATAATACTCCTCTTCTCCAAAGGCCACCCTAAGAGGGATCACCTGAACCCCAAGTTTCGTTGCCTCTTCGGGCATGATGTCTGCTCCTGAATCTACCATTATCTGAATTCCCATGATATTACTCCCTTTCTGCGCGAAGTGCGCTATTCGGTCAACATCCGGTATAACTGTAATCCTCCGGACATCACCTAATCACTTCCTTCTGTAAGCTTTGCCAGCATCTCATTGATCTCAGCAAGCACCTCATAAAAGACTACCAACTTTTCCTCCGGTATCGCTTCGCTGACAGAGTTCATATATTCGCTGACTGTTGCGTTGATCTTCTCTCCAACTTTTAGGCCGGCTTCAGTAAGTCCGTAAACGGACTTGTAACCTCCGCTATTTTCCGAAGTAACATATCCCGACTTTTCCAGATCCCGTATCACTCTGGATACCTGCGCCCTATCCATCTGCTCCAGCTCCATGATAGCTTTCTGCGTCAGTCCCGTATCCCTGTACTTGTACAATCTGTAAATACAGTTGGTGTGCGCACCTGAAAGATCATATTTTTCCATCCTGCGCCGCTTGAGCTTCATGATCGATTTGTTTGCAGTGCTTATAAGGCCCGAGAAGCGCTCAAAACTATTACTTTCCATGTTATCCCGCCTTTCTGTTACCTCTCATGTTGTTGAGTTCTCAACAATCGAATGGGAGTATAGCATGTTATTATTGAGTTGTCAACAAAAAGTTCTCCATATAACCGTGAAAAAGGGCGGATGCCTTCACATCCGCCCTTCACGAACTATATTTCTTCTTTATTATCTTAACCTTAGCGTTAGGTGCGTTCTTTTCATTCTTGCTGACTACGAGCGTCTTTACCTTGGACTCACCGCTAAGTGCCTTGGCTGTGATGGCCTTAACATCGTGAGCGTTACCGTCTGCATATACAACGGTTATAACATTTAAAGTCCTTCTAAAATATCCCCAAAGAATCATAAAGCATTTTAGCACTATAAACTCAAAAAACAACCCCTCTGGGACGAATGTATCGATTTCTGGGACGAAAAACATATTGCTGTAAGCATTTACATACTCCGAGTATGGCAGTCTCAAAATGAGACTAAAAATCCGGCTAGTCTCAAAAAGAGACAAAAAAAGTAACAGGATACGCAAAAGTGTACACCCCCTCCGGGGGCTTCCCTTTCGCCCATAGATCCGAAGCGGATCTACCATAGGGAGCTGCGCCCCCTAACACCCCGCCAATATCTCTTTATATTCTTTATACTGCCTCTGCAAAAGCTCCGGTGTATCCAGGCCGTATGGGCATTTCTTTGCGCAGGAACGGCACCCTGTGCAGCTTTCTATCATCTTCATGTTTTCCTGCCACTCCTCCGACAGCCAATGCTCAGACGGCGCACGGCGAAGCATCAGGGTGATCCTGGCACAGTTATTGATCTTTATTCCCATAGGGCATGGCATGCAGTAACCGCAGCCCCTGCAAAATTCTCCCTGCAATTCACGTCTGTCCGCCTCTATCACTGCATTTAGCTCATCATCCAGCACCGGTGCCTCATTAAAGAATGAAAGCCACTCCTCAAGCTCACTCTCCCGCTGGATCCCCCAGATGGGAACCGCATTTTCATATTGGGAGATAAATGCAAAGGCCGCCCGTGAATTTGTTATCAGACCGCCGGCCAAGGCCTTCATACAGATAAAGCCCATGTTGTGCTCACGGCAGGAGGTCACCAGCGCCTTTTCCCGTTCTCCCGACAGATAACTGAAAGGAAATTGCAGCACCTCATATAACCCGGACTCAACGCATTCCTCCGCCACTCCAATCTTGTGCGCAGTAATGCCTATATGGCGTATCATCCCTTGCCGCTTAAATTCCTCCATCTGCTCATACATTTCCGTGCCGTCCCCCGGACGGAAACAACGATCAGCCATGTGAAACTGGTAAATATCTACATGATCTGTCCGCAGGTTCTTAAGGGAGGTGTCCAGCTGCCTCTTCATTTCCTCCGGATCCTTAGCTGTGGTCTTTGTGGCGATAAATATATCATCACGCAGATCCGAGAGAGCCTCACCCATTTTTTCTTCGCTGTCGGTATAAGCCCGGGCGGTATCAAAAAACCTCATCCCGCCTTCATACGCCCTCCTTAGGATACGAACAGCCATCTCCATATCGTCGCGCTGTATCGGCAGCGCCCCAAAGCCATTCTGCGGCACAGTAATACCTGTAGTTCCAAGTACAACCTGTTTCATAATCATCCTCCTCCATACATAGCAAGTAAAAAACGGCTACTCTTCCTTTTCCATCTCCCGTCTCATTCGAAAATATCCCACGATCGAAGACATAAATGTGGCCACATCAAAAGCCGCTCCAACATAATTTTTGTTGGCAAAGTCATATAGTGCCCACCACAAGACGCAAAAAGCGAGGGCCAGCTTAACAAGTTCTTTCCTTTTGGCCCCGAGACTTGCCGTAAAGACAGCATTTCCCATGGTTATCCCATACCCAAGTGCCCCGCGATCATTAGTGGCTATCCCCGCTGCGATCACAATAAAAACAAAGCCGATCCTTACCGGCATGATGTACTTATCTTTAAGAACTACAAGATTCCTAAGTATCGCCACCACATTAAGGACGGCTCCCGTATACGCTCCAAGGAGTATATTTGCAGTTGCTGCAAAAGCCAGCTGCCCGGTCTGAAGCCCCACTGTAAGCTTTGGATTTTTAGTCGCTCCGGCAAGTACCAGAAGGATACAGCCTGCAAACATTATTATATTAGCTATGATAGTTATCATTTGATCAATCCGTCACTTTTTTATCCGTAGCCCATATACTGCCGATCTCTGTATAAACCATTCCTCGTTTGCCGCGTTCGGAACGCATTAAAGAAACGCTCTGAACAGGGATCGCATAGTCCGAGCCGATGCATTCTATCAGCGGATGCTTTTCCGTGAAGGTGGCTTTTCGTACCAGCGTAACATGGGGTAGAATGGCCTTTTTATCAAAAGGGATACCGGCATTAGCCAGCTCTCGCCGTATACGGCGGACATAACTCTGCAGCGAAGGATGGTTCGTCATGATCGCAAAGTACATATCCCGATGGAGCTCTATTTTTTCTATCCTAATGGAAAACGGATCAAAGGGCACCTCTTCCATGATATCTATGATATCGTCGGGGTTACCGTACTCACCGATAAACGCTACCGTAAGATGCAGGTTCTCCGATGGAGTAAAGTTCCCTTTTATCCCGATATCCATCAGATCCTTTTGAAAGGACTCTATCTCCGCTATTGAATCTTCGTCAAAATTGATAGCAATAAATAATCTCATATCCATCTAAACATCCGATCATTAATCGATCTTGATCCCCACAACAGCAGTCGGAGTTAAATAAGTATCCTTTTTCAGTTTGTCTTTAAACTGCTTATTGCCTATTAGCTTCTTTGTCAGATCCTTTTGATAATCTGCCCACTGATCTTTCTCAAGAAACTTTGTCGGAACCTCGGGATGCCCTGCTTCGTAGTCTTTTTGTCTTTGTATTGCTTCCTGTATCCCCAGAAGTCTGTCAAGAAGGGCCTGTCTTTCAGCCTTGCTGATCAGTCCGATCATCTCGTAGTCCAGCATCTCGGGTGTAAGAGCAAGCAAAGATTCAGCGACCTCCTTGCTCATAGCCGGGAAGGCAAGTCCGTCTAAGTACTCGATCCTTTTCAGACTTCCGAGGGGTTGTCCGCCATTAAGAGCAGAATACGTGATCTTTCCAAAACTAAGATCACTGTCTATTCCTGTAATTTTTTTTATGACAACCCTCTGCTCCCCGTCAATTTCCCTTATTTCTACGTCTGCCATAATATTGGCGATGTGGCGATCTGTCTGACCGCAAAGAGAGTCAAGGATCTGCAGGTTCATAAGATCCCTCATGGCGTCAGGGGAATAAATGAGCTTTTTGTTTCTATATTCCTCGCCGGCTTCCTGGTAATAGAACTTGTAAAATGGGATCCCTTTTGCCTCGGCCATGAGAACGCCGTATTGTTTTTTTCCATCTGCCTCTATGGCAACCATCTCACTTTTTGGAAGAACAGAGCTTATCCCAAGAAGTTTTGCAACACGGCTGGCTGCCACATTACGCTTTGCAAGGGTCTCGCCGGGACTTATCTTTGCTACCCTCTCAGCCAGGTCGGAGGATAATGCTTCCTTTCGCATA